>NZ_JAAHGB010000146.1:0-4535 GCF_010672695.1 Okeania sp. SIO1H4 | reverse complement strand
GATTGCATTTCAGTTGTCGGCCACCTCTTTTAATAGTTTAATAAGTTAAACATAAATCTAATATATCACAGTAAATGTCTATTTATGTTTAACTTTGTCCAATTATTTTAATACTGTTGATAGCCCTACCTCAGCACCAATATTGATTTTGCTCCCGATCCAAATCTTGCTGGTTTTGTTGTGCCAGATGGTGGAGCACCCCAACCTAATACAATTTCCGGGAGCGTTGTCATTGAAGTAGGTGGGGAAGAAATAGGTATAGTCGGTGCAACTACTCCTACCTTACCTACCATTTCTTCCACTGGCGATCTTGTTGTTTCTCCCTCAGATAGTGAAGATATCGCAGCTTTGGCTGAGATTATTCAAGAAACAGTAGATGAATTAACTGCCACAGGTATTAATAAAATTATTCTGCTCACCCACATGCAGCAGATTAGTATTGAAGAAGAATTAGCAGAACTTCTGACAGATGTCGATGTCATTATGGCTGGTGGTTCCAATACTCTCCTCGCCACAGAAGATGATATCCTAAGGGATGGAGATACTCGCGATGATTCCTATCCTCTTCAATTTACTTCTGCTAGCGATGAACCTGTATTAGTCATCAACACCGACGGCAACTATAAATATGTCGGTCGCCTCATTGCTGACTTTGACGAAAACGGTATTATTACAAGTTTTGACGAAGACTTAAGTGGTGTTTATGCCACTGATGATGAGGGAGTTGACCGAGTTTACGAGGAAGATGTCAATCCTGAAGATGTAGCTGACCCCACAATAGTAGCTGTGACTAATGCTATTAATGACAACATTTCTGCTAGAGATGGCAATATTTTCGGTTCCACAGAAGTATTTCTCAACGGTACAAGAGGAGATGTCCGTACCCAAGAAACTAATCTGGGAAATTTGACAGCGGATGCAAATTTATTTATTGCCCAAGAATACGACCCTGATGTGATAGTTTCCATTAAAAATGGTGGCGGTATCCGCGACAATATTGGTCAGTCGTTTATTCCTCCTGGCGGTACTTCCGACGATTTGGTACAGCTGCCTCCTGCTGGAAACCCTTTTGCAGGTAAAGAAGACGGGCAAATTTCTCAGCTAGATATTGAGAATACCCTCCGCTTCAATAACGACCTCAGTTTACTAACAGTTACCGCAGAAGAACTCAAACAAATTATCGAACATGGTGTTGCAGCAACTACAGACGATGCAACTCCTGGTCAGTTTCCGCAGGTGAGTGGCCTTGCTTTCAGTTATGATGCTACTCAACAAGCAATTGAATTTGATGATACAGGCGTTGTCACAGATGGGGAGCGGGTCAGAAGTCTAGCTGTTGTGGATGATAATGGAGCGATCGCTGATGTGGTAGTGAGTGATGGAGAGATAGTAGGAGACGCAGACCGGGAAATTCGGCTAGTGACTCTCGGTTTCCTCGCAGGTGGTGGCGATAGCTATCCTTTCCCACTATTTGGTGAAAATCAGGTTGACTTAGTAGATGAAAGTTTGCCATCAGGAGCAACTAATAACGCTAGCTTTACTGATAATGGTAGGGAACAAGATGCACTAGCTGAATATTTATCAGTGAATTTTTCTGCTAATGGCAACCCTAGTTTCAGTGATGCAGATACACCTCCAGAGGAAGACGAGCGTATTCGGAGAGTATTATTTGTGAAAGGAACTAACGGTGATGATACTCTCGTTGGTGATGAAATTGATGATACTGTTATTGGTGGTTTTGGTAATGACTTCCTTTATGGTAAAGATGGCGACGATATTTTAGAAGGTCGCCCTGGTTTTGACCGCTTGTTTGGTGGTAGTGGTAACGATACTCTCAATGGAGGTCAAGGACGCGACCGCCTCAATAGTGGCCCCGGAGATGATATCATGACTGGTGGTGCGAGTATTGACCGCTTTATCTTTAACACAAATCAAGCTTATGACCAAGATGATTTGGGAGAAGATAGGATTACTGATTTTGATATAGAGCGAGATATCATCCTCATCAACAGGACAACTTTCACTGCTATTGATAGTGGGGACAGTTTTGAGAATGTATTTGCCACTGTTACCAGTAATAATGATGCTGCGACAGAGGATGCTGTCATTGTATACAATACAGATAATGGTAATCTATTCTATAACCAAAATGGTAGCGATGCTGGTTTAGGTAGTGGAGGTGTATTTGTCACATTAGACAATGCACCTGTAGTTGATGCTGACAATTTCTCATTTGTTGGATAGTTAGTACAGATATTAGGGGTAGGAGACAGGAGACAGGAGACAACGCACCCCTCGCCCCTCCCCCTCCCAGGAGGGGAAGACAGGATAAATGGGAATGAGCGAGGAGGTAGGAGTAAGAATTGTCCCAAGATTGTTCTGCCCAACTATGAGCCTAAAATACGCTCCATGCATGAGCATTAAGGGCTGAAAACCAGATACTTTTTTCGACCCCAAAAAGGCACTTGTCTTTATATGTCAATGCTTTTAGATTTAATCAGCTAGCTCTAATTAGTGATAAAAAAAACTTTCTCCTTTTCCTCCTATTTTTTCTTGCTTCTTCCTTCTTTCTTCCCTCCTGACTCCTGACTCCTGACTCCTCCGTAGTTATTTATTGATCACTGTTTAACCGGACATGATATTACTGAGTTTGGCCAGAAGTCGCAACTATATTTTTCTCTGGTGCCGTATCTGCCACTTTGACTACAAAAACCTCCCAGCGGTTACCATCAGGGTCTGTTACCCAAACTTTATCTTGAAGTGCATAACAGCAGTCTGTTTGATGTTCCTCAAATAATGATAGTCCGGCCACTTTAAATCTTTCAATGGCTGTTGCCACTTCCTCAGAAGTGCTAACTTGTATTCCTAAGTGGGATAAATTCCCACCTGGTTCTACATTTTCTTCTAAATTAAGGGTAAGATTTAGAGGCGGGTTAGCAATATCAAATTTTGCGTAATCTGACTTATACTTAACTGGTGCTACTCCAAATAAAGCTTGGTAAAATTCTACAGACTTTTCTAAGTTGGTTGCGATTAGAGCAATGTGAGTTTTAAGAGTGGACATAATTTTTTCCCTATCTAACAATTTAAACAACGAGGATCTAATAAAGTTGCCTTTTCTGGTTGGCGAGGAAACCAAAAAGCTGTACGTTTACAAAATTCTACCAACATCAACATGACTGGTACTTCTATTAATACTCCCACTACTGTTGCTAAAGCTGCCCCAGAATTTAAGCCAAACAAAGTAACTGCAGTGGCGATCGCTACTTCAAAATGATTACTAGCTCCAATTAAAGCAGCAGGAGCGGCATCTTCATAATGTAATTTCATTTTTAAAGCTGCTACATAAGTAATCAAAAAAATAAAATTAGTCTGGAGAAATAGTGGTACTGCTATCAACAAAATATGAACAGGATTTTCTACAATTAATTCTCCCTTAAAAGCAAACAATAAAACTAAAGTTATCAACAAAGCAGCAGTAGAAACCGGACTTAAATACCTGATAAACTTACGTTCAAACCATGCTTTTCCTTTATTTTTGAAAATCCAGTAACGACTATACATTCCTGCTGCTAGAGGTAAACCCACATAAATTAGCACCGATAAAACAATAGTTTCCCAAGGCACAGTTAAATTATTAGCTGACAGTAACCACCGTCCTAGTGGAGCATACAAAAACAACATTATCAAGGAATTAATCGCTACCATTACTAATGTATGTCCCTGGTTGCTGTAGGAAAGATAACCCCACATTAATACCATTGCCGTACAGGGAGCGATACCAAGTAATATTGTTCCAGCGATGTAGGAGTCTGCCAATGCTACTTCTGTACCGCGCAATATTTCTGTACCTGTTAATAGTGGGCGAAATAGCCAACCGAGGAAAATTTGCGCAAACGCTACCATGGTAAAAGGTTTAATTACCCAGTTAACGACTAATGTTAAGATTACAGGTTTGGGAGCGCGAGCTGCATTTCTAGTTTGGGTAAAGTCTATTTTTACCATGATGGGATACATCATAAAAAATAGACAAATGGCGATGGGGATAGATACTTGATAAATACTCATGCCATCTAATGCACTGGCAACACCGGGAAATATTTTCCCTAGGGCAATACCTATGACAATGCACAAAGCTACCCAAACAGTGAGATATTTTTCAAAGAAGCTAAGTTGACCACCTGCTTGTACGGCAGATTTATTGACTTGCGGTAAATTTGGACTCATAAGATTAATATCAGGATTTTTACAGTTTGTTTATCCTGTCATTAAAAAAGGTTAATGTTCTTAGATAATGTAAATATAACAAAAAAAATTGATATGTCAAGCAATGAATTATATTAAATCCGGTAGCAGGGCGTGCTATATCATGTCCGGTTAGTTATAAATAAATGACAGAGGAGTCAGGTATTGGACTTTGGACAAAAAGTAACTAACAGTTAGCGTAATAATTACGCTAATCAAACAGGATAATACCGCTCTATCTCCAGTGAATTTAATCACTGAAAAAAGGCATTGAAGAAGGAGACAGGAGA
>NZ_JAAHGB010000145.1:0-4714 GCF_010672695.1 Okeania sp. SIO1H4 | reverse complement strand
ACTTTTTTGTGAAGTATGGCAAGTCTTTTTACGGCTTTGGCTCTGTTAAAAGAGCCAAATTTCTTTTTGTTGACACGGCGTTGATAACGAGTTAGTCGTTTTTTGGCTTGCTGATAGGCTTTAGGGTTGGCAAAGGGTGTGCCATCGCTACAAGTTGCTAAAGTATTTATACCTACATCTACACCGATAACATCTCGTTTTTTGGCAGTATGGGTTGGTTCATTATCATATTTAAAGCTGATGTACCAATTATTTGCCCGTTTAGATATTCTCACATTAAGGAAAATATCGTGAACAAACAACAGATGTGGGAATTTTTCCACCCAATGCTTTTGGTTTGTACGATATGCACGGGAATGTCTGGGAATGGTGTGCTGATAATTGGCATGATAATTATAATGGAGCGCCTACAGATGGAAGTGTTTGGTTAGATGGAAATAAGAATCTTTCACCGCTGCGTGGTGGCTCCTGGATCTACGGTCCTAATCCTTGCCGTTCCGCGTTTCGCATCATCAACTATTGGCGCGACGACCTCATCAACTTTGTTGGTTTTCGTCTTGTGTGTTCAGGCGGGAGAACTCTTTTCCCCTTTTCTCTTTTCCCCTTTTCCCTCTTTTTCTTTTTTCTTTCCTTCCCACGAAGCGGGAAAAATTTTTTTTCAGAGTGGGAGAAGTCAGAGTAAGACAAGGATTTTGCTAGGGATGCACCGATGGATGTCGGGATGATTAATCTGCATTTTGTGAGGCTACTAAAAAAATCGGCGCTGAAAGGGATTTCCCCTTGCATCGGCAAAAAAATCATAGTATTATGTAATAGTTGGGGTTTTTTGTACCTATGTATGATTTTTTATTCAATGCCAAAACATCGCCAGACACAGATTTTGCCACGGATGTACGGATGATTATGTTGCCTAGTAAAAGCGATCGCTCAACTTCAGAGAAAAAAATTATCTTGTGAAGCACCAAAAGAAAATCATTAGCAGGAGAAATATAGAAGCGATGGCTCAAATTCCGAGAAAAAAACTTCATTGTGTGAAGCACTAAAAAAGAAAAAGTCAGTGGCAGGAAGATTTGACTGTTCCATCACAAGGCAAGAATTTTGCCCAGCCAGAAAGAGAGCATCTGCATTTTGTTAAGCTGCCAAAAAAATCGGCGCTGAAAAGATTTTCCCTTGCATCGGCAAAAAAATCATAGTAGTATGTAATAATTGGGGTTATATATACATATACATGACTTTTTATTCAACGCCAAAACATCGCCAGACACAGATTTTGCCACGGATGTACGGATAATTATGTTGCCTTAGCAGAAGCGATCGCCTTTTTCAGTTATCAGTGAAAAGTCTCTAGGTTATGGGTATCGCTTTGATTATAGATAAAACATCCTGTGAAGCACTCGGAAAAAGTCAGGAGAAATAGAGAAGCGATAGAACGACCTTCCGCATTTGAGCGATCGCTCAAACTTAGAGCAAAACTTCATTGTGTGAAGCACCAATGAAGAAAAAGTGAGTGGTAGGAAGATTTGACTATTCAATAACAAGGCAAGAATTTTGCCCAGAAACAGAACCTCTGCATTTTGTTAAGCTGCCAAAAAAGTCGGCGCTGAAAAGAATTTCCCCTTGCATTGGCAAAAAAATTATAGTACTATGTAAGGATTACGTGTTGTTCGTACCCAAGCATGACTTTTTATTCAACTAAAAATATAAATATGTAGATTAGGTTTTAAGCTGTCGCCGAAGTAACAGTAAAATCACATCAACTTAGATAGAATCAAAAATATATCAAAATATTAAGTAAAAATGAAAGTCGAAGAAGCATTGGAAGTTCTGGAGACAGTTCTACCTCCAGGCTCCTTAAACGCTGTAAAAAGAAAAGTATTTTCTCAAGCATGGGAAGGTAAAGCATATTCTGAAATTGCCGAGCAAGCAGGTTATGACCCAGACTACATAAAAGGAGTAGCTGCAAACTTATGGCAAAGTCTTTCTGGTGTCTTAGACGAAAAAGTAACCAAGAAAAACTTTCGCGCTCTGCTGAGACAAAAATTTGGTACTCACAAATCATGTCTTGCCAAAACAGAACTAAACATTCAACAATATATATTCCAATCTTCTACAGAAACAAAAAAAACACTGTCTAAACCAAAAATTGATTGGGGAGAAGCCATAGATGTTTCTGTTTTTTACGGACGCTCTCAAGAACTAAATCAACTACAACAATATATTATCGGAGATGGCTGTCGTTTAGTAGCATTACTAGGTATGGGAGGCATTGGTAAAACAGCAGTAGCAGCAAAAGTCGCCCAACAACTACAGAATGAATTTGACTATATAATCTGGCGATCGCTCCGCCATGCTCCCTCCCTAGAAACAATTCTCACTCAACTAGTGTCATTTTTATCCCAGCAAGAATGTAGCCAAGGGGAACTAAGCAAACTAATTGAATACTTGCGCAACTCACGTTGCCTAATAATTTTAGATAGTGTCGAAAGCATTTTACAAACTGGATGTACAGGTCACTATCGCCCTGGCTACGAAAACTACAGTCAACTCTTTCATTTAATCGGCGAAACATCCCACTCTAGCAGTCTCATCCTCACCAGTCGAGAAAAACCTCCTGAAGTAGCAGCCTTTGAAAGTATAGATGCAGCAGTACGCTCCCTACAACTACTGGGTTCTAAAGAAGTAGCCCATGCCTTACTAAAAACCAACAAAATATTAGGCTCAGAAACACAAAAACAACAGCTCAGTGAATATTATAGCTATAGTCCCCTAGCCTTAAAAATTGTCACCAGTTCCATCACAGACTTATTTGATGGAGACCTGTCAGAATTTCTGCAACATGGCACAACCACCTTCAATGGTATTCGTCGCCTCCTCGACCAACACTTTCAGCGTCTCTCAGAGCTAGAAAAAAAAATCATAGTTTGGTTGGCAATTAACCAAGACTGGACGAATGTCAAAAAATTGCAAACCGATATTGTGCCAGCAATTTCCAAAGCAAATCTCTTAGAAAGTTTAGAAGCTCTCATCTGGCGCTCTCTAGTCAAGAAAAAATCAAGTATGTATACAGTCGAACCTGTAGTAATGGAGTATATTCTTCACTATTTAATTGAACAGGTTGTTGCTGAGTTAACTACTGCCAACTTAGACTTATTTCTCAGTCATTCTTTAATCATTACTACTGGCAAGCGCTATATTAAAGAACGACAAAATAAGCTGATTATAGAACCTATTGCCAGACAACTCAGCACAATATTTAGTTCTACTCGAGCGCTAGAACAACAATTATTATTAATTTTAAACAAGCTACAAGCAAGTGAAACTTCTTTATGTGGTTATGGCATTGAAAATCTGATTAACCTGTGCATGAAACTACAGATTGACTTAATGGTAGGTGACATTTCTCCCTGTCAAATAGAATCTCATAAATCTGCTAATACCTGCTCCCAAAAAGCTATTGAAGTATTATCTACAGTTAACTCGAAATCTTCTAACTATTGTACAATAGTTCCTGAGAAACTTTGTCCTGCTATTAGTCAAGCAGATAGACAAAAGTGCCATGAAAGTAATAACTCACAGTTGCTAGATCGTAGTTCTTGTGTTTGTCCTACTAATTCTGTAAATTTGTCTGAGCAAACTTGTTTAGAACCAGCAAAGCAAGAAGATGAAAATCTTTTAGACTGCCCAATGTTGTTGGAAAAAATGCAAATACCGACATTGGGTAATATTGCTGTTATCGCTTCTAGTCCAAATAGAGATTTTTTAGCGATCGCGGATAAATTGGGAGAGATTCGTTTGTTGCCAATGGTGAATCATCAGCCACATCTAGTTTTTGAGGGTCATACTCAAGAAATACATTCTATTGTTTGGAGTCCAGATGGAAATCTTCTCGCAACTGGTAGCAGCGATCAAACAGTAAGATTATGGGATATTAATACAGGTAAATGTCTTCATATTTTTGAGGGACATAAAGCTCGAATTAATTCCTTAGTTTGGAGTCAGAATAATCAAACTATTGCTAGTAGAAGTGAAGATGAAACTATTAAACTCTGGGATATTTCTACTGGCGAATGTTTGCATACTTGGTTAGCTGAAAATTTTCTTCAATCCTCTACTAACTTGGATTTACTATCAATTGATATGTATGAATTTTTAGCTCCTACTTTTTATGATGTTGAATGTCCTGTTAGTCTAAGTATTAATCAAATAAGCTTTTTTTGAGGTTGTAGATTATCAATTTAATTGTACGCCCATAGTATCTTTCTTTGCATATAAAACTTAGGGAAATTATCTGATTTTTTTGATTTTTTTAGTTTTATCTGTGTTTGTAATACTGATATACTTCCCTAAAACCATTTTACAATAGATAACTGAAATAATAATTCCCTGTTTCCTCGCGCTATAGTACAAATTTATATTATGAAAAAAATTAATCGTCGAAGATTTTTAAACTTAAGTTCTAGTAGCGCTATTGCTGTTTTAATCGCTCAATGTAGCAACGGTAATACTCAAGAAAAGTTCCAAACATTTTCATCCGAATATAAAATTAACCAAAGCCAAGATGGTCTTTTAGAAGTAAATTTAATAGCCAGTATTAATAAAATAAATCTAGGAAATAAACAAGCTTATGCATTAAACTATAACGGACAAATTCCCGGACCGAGATTAGAAGCAAAACCAGGAGATACAATTAGGATTAATTTTACTAACAAATTAC
>NZ_JAAHGB010000144.1:0-4730 GCF_010672695.1 Okeania sp. SIO1H4 | reverse complement strand
GGAAGAAGGAAGAAGGAAGAAGAAAGAGGGAAGAGGAAAGAAGGCTACCCTCGCAAGAAAAAACCATCATTTCCTGTAGATATTCACCCTTGGGTTTACACAAACGATATAAACGGACATGATATAAAGAGTAAACCTGCCCATTCTTTTCGATTCGATGAGCAGGAAAATAAGTAGGAGCTGAAGCAGAAGAGACACAAATCTCCCAAACTGGAACTTGAGCATACCATCGCTCGTGGAACCAACTCTTAAAAATAATTGGGTTGCGATCTTGAGTATCGTAACTAGGAACTAAAACTTTGAGCGGAGGTTTACCTTGATCGGATTTGGGCGTCAGGTCAGCAAATGTGGCTTCTCCAAATTGCTCTTTAAGTACAGAAATTAAGCCTTCATCTGAAAATTTGGGGGTAGAAAGACCGTATTTAAAAATTAATGGCAACCGCTGGGGTGAAAAGAGCTTTTGATAGGGAAATATTTGCAAACCTTTTTCTAAATATAGATCTAATAATTCTTTAGGGCTTTTCCCTAGTGCAATTCCTACAGCCAATATAGACCCTGTTGAAGTACCAGCAATTAGATCGAAGTGGTCTTTTAAACGGCCACCTAATTGTTCCTCAATTTTCTCAAGAATACGGGCTGGCATTACACCTCTAATACCGCCACCATCCAAGTATAGAATACGAAAAGTTATAATATAATCTCCGGTATTTATTTTATTAATCTACCAAAACTGCTGGAATTTTCACTATTTAGTAAATATTTAATAAAATTTATATTCCTTTATACTATGATTAATTATGTAATGTAATTTTAGAACTTTACTTTACATAACTAATCTCAGATCGAATAAAATGAAAACTGCATTAATTACAGGTGCTTCTTCTGGAATTGGTGAAATTTTTGCCAAAGAATTAGCAAGTAGAAAAACTAACTTAGTATTGGTAGCTCGTTCAGAAGATAAACTACAAAAATTAGCAAATGAATTACAAAGTCAATATCAAATTCAGGCTGATGTAATAGTCCAAGATTTAACAGCACCAGCAGCAACAAATTCTGTATTTGAGACAGTTTTTCAGAAAGGATTAACTATAGATTTATTAGTAAATAATGCTGGTTTCGGTGACTATGGAAATTTTACCGAGAGACCTCTAGAAAAGCAGGTTAATATGATTCAATTAAATATTACTGCTTTAGTAGAATTAACACATTTATTTTTACCTGGAATGCAACAAAATAAGTCCGGGGCAATTATTAATGTTTCCTCAATAGGTGGTTTTCAACCTTTACCTTATATGTCAGTTTATGGTGCAACAAAGGCATTTGTTTTAAGTTTTAGTGAGGCATTGTGGGCAGAAAATCAAGATTCAGGGGTGAAGATATTAGCACTTTGCCCTGGACCAACAGAATCAGAATTTTTCCAAAAAGCGGAATTTCCTAAATCTGTAGGCGGATCTTCCATGTCAAAATTGACCCCTACAGAAGAAGTAGTCAAAGATGCTCTTCAAGCTTTAGAAAAAAATCAGTCTAATGCTGTGACAGGAGGCTTTTTAAATCAGGTAATTGTTAATCTTTCTCGTTTTTTCCCACGAGAGACTTTAGTCGGTGTAGTAGAAAAAGTGTTTGGAAGTATTAAGCAAAACAATTGAACGAAGGCAGAAGGCAGAAGGCAGAGGGCACAATCTTTCCTCTACCTTTGTTTATAAGTAGGGCTTACCGATCTAATCTCAAAGGATTGGCAAGTAAAGGTTTGAGCCTTCTTGAATTCCCAAGTTGTGCGCTGGGAGTAGTCTAAAACCCTCGAAAAGTTAGCATAAAAGGCAAACCTTCGGACAGAAAAATTGAGGGACAATTCTTACTCCTACCTCCTCGCTCATTCCCCGTTCTTCCTGTCTCCTGTCTCCTGTCTACTGTCTCCTACCCTTACCCATAAGACTTTTGAGCACAAACCCTAAGTATATATACTCCCCTTGCCAAAATAGTCATTTCCATTTTTAATCTAAGATGGAATATTCAATTTAGTAGATAAATTCAAAGAGGATGATGTTAAATAAACGCTCGATAGTAGCATGGATGATGGCGCTGTTAGTAGCGTTTTTGGCAAGCTGTGGTTCCCCTGCTCCACCGCCAACCTACTCAGATGCTCAATTACAAAAAATTGAACAGTACACAGCGGGAATTGTCGCTTTGCGCGATCGCATGGATGAACTGAAAACCCTAATTCAAAAGGAAGATTGGGTCAATGTAGATACATTTATTCATGGGCCTTTAGGAGACTTGCGGAGCAAGACTAACTATTTGACCCAAAGTTTGTTATTGCCAAAGGATAAAGCACCTGTGTTGGATGCAGCAAAGGAAGTATTTCAGGATTTAGAAGAAATTGATGTTGCAGCAGCAGCAAATGACAAACTGCAAGCGACTAATGAGTATACAAAAGCAATAGCAGATTTTGACACTTTCTTCAGTTTGATACCTAAAAGTAATTAGGGTTTACTGAATAAAGTCTTTTTGCTGGGGTAGGAGACAGGAGACAGGAGACAGGAGACAGGAGAAATGGGAATGAGCGAGGAAGTTAGGAGTAAGAATTGTCCCTGAATTTTTCTGCCCAACTATGCGCCTAAAATACGCTCCTTTTTGAGCGTTTTAGACGTGATAAGGTACTTTTTAAAGGCCAAAAAAAGGCTAAAATCTTTATATGTCAATGCTTTTAGATTTAATCAGCAAGCCCTAATTAAATAAGCAATCAGCAGTCAGCATTTAGCAGTCAGCAATAAATATTTAGAAGGAGATTTCAACCTCTCCTAAACCTTCCGGTTTATAGAAACCGGGGATTTAAACCAGAGATCCTAAAAGCTGAAGCGCTGTTTGCGGAGCATTCCGGTACGGAAATGCTAAAAGCTAATAGCTAGTTAAAACCCTACACCCAACCAGAAGTGTAGCGATGTTAACGAAGTCAGGAGTCAGAAGTTAACCCACCCCTAACCCCTCCCAGGAGGGGAAGTAGGGCATTTGAGCTTCGCTCCAAAAATATTTCGCCTTAAAAGGCGGGGTGGCGCGACCCAATTATTTTGATAAATTTCAATATTACTTGATGGGGTGTGCACTGCACGCCCTATCTTAATTTCTACTTTACCCATTCACTTCTTCCTTCTTTCTTTTTCAAGAAAAAATTATAAATTTTTGGCGTTGGTGATTTTAGGTATGATATCATGTCAAGATAAGATCGCAATCAAAAAACTTTCTTCTTCTTTCTTCCCTCCTGACTCCTGACTCCTGACTCCTGACTCCTAAGTAAATACACTAATTCAGCAACGCTAACATGACTCATATAGTAATTATTGGATGTGGAATTATTGGGGCATCGATCGCCTATCAACTAAGTAAAATTGAAGGGTTAAAAATTACGGTCTTGGACAAACAAGCACCTGCCCAAGCTTCCACTGGCGCTGCTTTGGGGGTGTTGATGGGGGTAATTAGCCAAAAAGTTAAAGGCAGACCTTGGAAAATGAGGCGCATGAGCGTCCAGAGCTATCATAATTTAATTCCTGAGTTGGAAGCAAAAATAAATCGCCCTATTTCTCATAACCGTGATGGTATTTTGTTGTTGTGTTTGCCTGGGGATGACTTAGATAGGTGGAAAAAATTGGTAGATATTCGGCAAGCAGATGGTTTACCATTGGAAATGTGGGATATTGCTCAATTGCGCGATCGCTCTCCTCAGATCGAGACATCTGAAGTTACAGCAGCTATTTATTCTCCTCAAGATTTCCAAATTAACCCGGTGGATCTGACTTTAGCTTTGGTAGAAGCTGCTCAACAAAATGGGGTGAATTTTCATTTTGGAGTAACAGTTGCGGAATATAATACTATAGCGCTACCAAATAACGAATATCGTTGTCAGCAAATACGGACAAAAAGTCTAGACCCAGCTAAAAAAGCTCCTGTTTTGGCGGATGTAAATTGGTTAGTTGTGGCGGCGGGGTTGGGGTCTTTGCCATGTTTGCAAGGAATAAAAGATGGTAAGTTAAGGTCTCTACAACTGAAGCGTAAATCAAATCTTGACCGTAAATTTACTATTGTGCCTGTATTAGGTCAAGCTCTATATTTGCAAGGGCGATCGCCTCTAGGAAATCTAGATTTTCAGCCAGTGATAATTGGGGATGATGTGAATATTGTACCAGTGGGGGAAAATGAATATTGGGTGGGAGCAACGGTAGAATTTCCTGATGATGCGGGTGAGGTGGTAGCGGACTCTAGTAGGTTGGATACGGTGATGGAAAGAGCTATTAGTTTTTGCCCGAGTTTGGCAGATGCAACGGTGTTAAGAAAATGGTCTGGTTTGCGGCCTCGTCCAGAGGGTCAACCAGCTCCTGCTGTTGGTTATTTGGAAGGGTTTAAAAATGTGTTGTTGGCAACGGGTCACTATCGGAATGGGGTGTTATTAGCTCCTGCGACTGCGGAAGCAGTGGAGAAAATGATTGTGAAAAAGTAAGGAAGAAGGAAGAAGAAGTAGGGTGTGTTAGCGTCAGCGTAACGCACCCTACTGGACTACTACCCCTCATTTATACTGCTATAAACTCTTCCTAATTTTTTTATAATAAAAAAGAACTAACACATAACAGATTAAATAATTATGATTGAATGGTTAATTGCTTGGGGGAGTAGTGAAGCGGTTAAATTTATTGCTCAGGAAGTTATTGGAGAATTAGGTAAGGGTGCCGCTGAAGACTATG
>NZ_JAAHGB010000143.1:0-4787 GCF_010672695.1 Okeania sp. SIO1H4 | reverse complement strand
TCCCGAACCCATCTAACTTAACATCAATCGAAAAACTTGATAATTGTTCAAAATCTTGAAGAATTTTTTCAGCTTTTTCGTCATCTTGTTTGACCATTTCCAAGAATCTAGCTCTGAATATATAAGGAAGAATTGTTGTATTTAAATATTTTTGGATTAAAGAACAATAATCACTTTTTCGACTAAAATAAATTTGATGATATACAGTTTCTTGATAAGAAAGTAATTCAAGATAATCAGGTTCATACAATAAAAACTTATTTTGTTTTTCTAAAATATCTTTTTTTTTTAATAATTCACAATACTGTGAAACATTGAATCTATTAATCATTTTAAAATTGAGTTATTATTTATCAGGGAACAAGTGAAAGTCGTCTTTTGCTAATTTTTTAATGTTTCCACTCTTCATTTTTACAGTTGTTCTATGTTTATCTGTGACAGCATCTGTAAAACTGACCAATCCAGATTTTTGATTTATATCGATCGTACCACTGATTTTATATTTTCCTAGAAATCCTGGTACTGAAATAATATTGGGATCGCTCAAACTTTTCGCTATTTCATTTTGTAGTTCAATAACTTTGTGAGCGGGAATATTTTTTCTTAAATAGGCTAACCTATCCGGGTATTCTAGGGCTCGCACAGCTTTGTTATTAAAGCCATCTGGCGGTGATATATTTGGAAACAGATCTTCATGATAGAATTTATCGCGAGTTTGATCGAATTCTACACGTCGTACAGTATTATCTTTTATTGGAACGAGAAGTACGGGCCTCCCATTTTTATCCAACTCATAATCAAAATCAATATCCACCTGATGATCAGAATCAACTTTAAATTTGCCCGGTGGTTTAATTTGAGATTGGTTTTCTTCTGTTTCTGACTCTATTTTTTCATCCAAGTTTAATTCACATTGTTCAGGTTTCTGGTCTTTAGGCTGACTAAAGGAAGGATTCAATTTTTTCCAATAATCCTTATCATCATTCCATTTGGATTGTTCTGGCACATTGTTTTCTTCCGAAGCATCCTCCCAGCTAGCACCAGCACCATTTCCCGGATCGTCTGATCCTCCCGGTGCTGCACGAAATGGTACTTTACAGTCCGAATTTGAAGGCTTTGAATTTTTACTCGGATCTGAATTAACAAATCCTCCCCGAGAAATAGAATTTACAGGCGGTGAAGATGGTCCACTATCACCTGTTTTAACCAAAATAATTTGCTCAATGTCAAGCTTATTTAAGTTTTTTGAAGTTCGTGAATCACTAATTAAAATTCCATTTTCTGATTTAATAAGTATAGCATTTGTGTTTATTGTTCCTGGATCATCTTTAAAATAACTTTCTTTACGTTCAATTTGTTTACTAGGATTTGAGGATATGCTAGGGTCAGGTCTAGCATATCTCAGCCCGAATACAACAATAGCGATACCGAAAATTTTTTTTAAGTTATGCTTTCGGATGTGTTTAAAAATTTTATACAGAATTCTCATGATATACTTTTACTACATTTATTTTTAAAGACGAATACTAAAATGAATAAACCAACAATAAAGGAAGCAAATCGTATTTTAAGAAATTAGTATAACAATTTTAATTGAATAACATTGCTTAATACCCGCTCATTGCCGCTCGGGCTAGTCTTATCAGACGGATACTTCTGCTTCGCATATGCTCTACAGCCGCATTGCTGATGCTCAATCGCCGCATGGCTAAGGACGACAGATCTTATTACGGGAATTATATATCAAAAATTACAAAATAGGAAACACCTTCTTAAAGTGTAAACTTCATTTTTTTAAAAAGTTGAACTTAAGTTAGTTAACCCTTGTAAATAAAGCTTATTCAACAGTCAATGATCTGGATTTATCTCAAAAAGGGCTAAAATGTAACCCTTTTTGTAAGTAACACGTATTTAAACGGATATATTCGTAAGTATTATCTATGGAATTTCGGTATAAAAAATTGATTTTGCTTTCACAAGTAAATTGGATGTCAATTTCTCAACTTCTTTAGTTTTATTTGTTTTCATAAGTAAAGTAAATCGCGGTTCAATTAATTTTGAATCTAGAGCATCTTCGAAAATTATAAGAACGGATTTTCTTAACCTTGTCGTTTTTTGATGAGAGAGACCAACTTGGTCAAAGAATTCTTGAATTTGAAATTCCTTACTCAGCTCAGTCGTCGAAAACGATAAAAGAAAGAAAATTTTTGCTCTTAAATCATAAACGTCATCGCAAGTTAAGAAATCTTGTGGAAAATAAAAAGGATATCTGTAAAAATAAACTTTCTCAGCAATTGCTAATTCGACCTTCCAGGATTTTTCCTTACTCACTTCGAGATAAGGAAAAATCAAAATACTTCGAAAACTCTCAGTCGAAAAATCTTCTAGAACTGGTGGTAATCTTTGTAAAGATTTTAAAAAAGTCACCACTTTTCTAGTTTGATAATAATTTGTTTTCTTTTTTCCTAAAAACTCTGAAAATTCGCTTACTCGAAAAGAAATCATTCGGTAATTTTCACTGGAAATCCAATTGATAGAACTTTCTAGAGTTCGAATGTAACTTAAGAGTTGAAGGAGTTGATATAGAAACTTTTGTTTCTCCAGTGTTTCTAAAGGTAGAGTTTTGAAATACGTCGTGATCAAATAATTCTCATATCTCCGACTTGACCTTATATTACGAAAATTTTCTCTTAACCAATCTGTATAACAGCTATCCATCACAAAGGTAGTCAGAGCTTGTTTATAGAAATGTATACATAAAAGCTCTTCTAATTTTTCAAACTGATTTGAAAATAGATAGAATTCAAAATTTTTTACAACTGATTTTGTCAGTTCAAGCTCAAACCGAATATATTTTCCATTAGATTTTCGATAAACACGAAAATAATTACCACTTCCCCGTCTACCAACCCGTAAAACACCTTTCTCCACGATTGCTATTTTACGCTTGTCTGTTTTTTCAAGTTGACTACGGCATTGTTCTAGAAATGAATCGAAATTTTCAATTTCATCACCTTTTTTAAATTTACGATCATAATACAAATCAATTCGACTTAAACTTGTATTATCAAAGTTCAAAATCTCCCAATCAAGTCCTGTCTCTTTAATAATTTTATAAGAATAAGCTGCATTTTTTCCAGAAAAGCTTAGAGAAGTCCCATACCAATACTTTTGAGAATTCACTCGAAATTTAGCCTTAGACGAACTTCTTTCTTTTTTGACTAGGGTACGATTTTGTGTGGAATTTTCACAATCTGTAAAAGTACTATTACAATCAAAAGTGTTAGACAAATAATTAGCTATTTTTTTAATTCGTTTCAAATCATTAAATTGCAGATTGAGATTTAAATAATCTATTTGAAAATTTTCAGATTCAAAACTTAATTTATTTCGATTCATATTTTTCCTCCGGTCTCACTAATCGATTGTATGGGACATAATTTAATTCCTCTTTTAACACCTTGTAAATCGTATTTCTACCTTTCCCAGTCACTTTCGCAATTTGAGTGATTGATAATTTTTTATTTTCTTTCAAATCTTGAACTTCCGCAATTAATTTTTTTGTAATTACCGTTTTGCGACCTAAATATTTGCCTGCTTTTTTAGCTGCTTCAATTCCTTCTCTTTGACGTGCTCGTCTACGATCATTTTCAAACGTAGCGATCGCTAATAAGTTAGTTGCAATTAATTTATTGGTTGTTAAATCATCTGAGAAAGGAAGATCCAAAGCTACAAATGTTATACATCGTTTAAAAAGTTGATCTTGCAGCGTTAAAAAACTTAAAGTGTTTCTTGAGCAACGATCCAGTTTTGTCACCATTAATAAATCACCTTTTTCCAACTCTTTTTTTATAAGTTTTTCAAAAAAAAATACTCTTTTATTTTTATTAATTCAGGAAAATAAAGGTATAGAATCACTATTATTTCGGTATCAAGATAATTTTCTAAGTTCGACTATAATATATAGTGTATTTAACTTACATATTTTAAAAGGATTATCACTTATGGATACTCGTTTAGTAGTAATTGCTGCACCAGTACTAGTAGCAGCATCATGGGCTTTATTTAATATAGGTCGTTTAGCTATTCAACAAATTCAACGTCTAGGGCGTTAATATTTAACTTTTCAGCAAGTATATTATATATATAATAAAATTATAAAACTATGTCTCATACTGTTAAAATTTACGATACATGTATTGGTTGTACTCAATGTGTAAGAGCTTGCCCAACAGATGTACTAGAAATGGTTCCTTGGGATGGTTGTAAATCTGGTCAAATTGCTTCATCACCTCGTGTTGAAGATTGCGTTGGGTGTAAAAGATGTGAAACCGCATGTCCAACTGACTTTTTAAGTGTTCGAGTATACTTAGGAGCAGAAACGACTAGAAGTTTAGGTTTAGCATACTAAACCAATTAAACAATAAGAAACTTTGTTTCATTAACAAATTAGTAAATTATAATTTACTAATTTGTTCTAGGGGAGAACTAGGATTTGCATAATATTTTTTATCCATAAGCCCAGATAAGTAAGCTAATCGACCTGCTTTTACACCAAATTTCATAGCTTGTGACATATTAGCAGGGTTTTTAGATTGGGCAACTGCTGTATTTAATAAAACTCCATCAGCTCCTAATTCCATAGCATGAGCTGCTTCACTTGGAGTTCCAATACCTGCATCTACTATTACTGGTATATTTGCATTTTCAATAATTATTTGAATATTAGCTAAATTATTTAATCCCTGACCAGATCCAATGGGCGAACCTAGTGGCATTACAGTGGA
>NZ_JAAHGB010000142.1:0-4850 GCF_010672695.1 Okeania sp. SIO1H4 | reverse complement strand
TTTGTGGCCTTTAACTAATGAAGTTGTGGCCAATAGCTCTCCCCTTTCTTTAGATGAACTTGAAGAACTATTAGTCTTTCGGTGCCAACAACTAATGAAACAGCATGATTTAATACAAGGACTAACTTGCTTCCATTGGTGGCCTCAAACTAGGGCTGTTCAATTATAAGCGATCGCTTGAACATAAAGGTAGTTGGCGTTGGCGGAGTAAGTGCGGCAGCTATATCGCCATCTTTTTGGCCATAAAGTTTGAATACATCTACTGTAATGATTCTGGTTTTATTATAAGTGATCATCCGAACATGATATTAGAGGCAATTTTCTGTTTGGTGTAGGGGCAATATCAAATCAGCTCGGGTTCACTATAAACAAATATTCCAACCGATACGCCATTGCCAAATCTTTTTCGATATTCCCCTCCTGGGAGCAGTAGGGGTGGGTTCCCACACTCCCCACCCTCCCCATCTCCTATCGCCTACAACCTGCTTCAAAAATCCCACATGACAGGGCGATCGTCTAAAGGATCTGTGACTATTCGTCCGATCGCATCAATTTCTGCTAGCTCATCCTCAGATAATTTAACATCTCCAGCTTTAGCATTAGCAGTAGCTTGTTCGGCATTCCTTGCTCCAACTATAGCCTTTGTCTGGGGTTGAGCAATTAACCAGGCGATCGCTAGTTGAGCGAGACTGCACTGCTTACTTTCTGCAATAGGACGCAGTTTTTCTAAGGCTGTTTGCACTCGTTCGTAGTTTTCTTTGATATAAAATAGTCTATTTTTAGCACGAATATCCCCTTCAGCAAATCTGTGGTCTGGTCCGAATTTACCTGTTAATAATCCCTGTGCTAATGAAGAATAAGCAATAATAGAAATATTATTTTCAACACAGTAAGGCATTTCTTCTTTTTCTATTTTTCGCCAGAATAAAGAATAGGGTGGTTGGGTACTATCAATCTGACCATATTGAGCTGCTTCTGCTGTTTGTTCGCGAGAAAAATTAGACACACCAATTGCTCGAATTTTACCCTCTTTTTTAAGTTTATTAAGAGCATTCATTGTTTCTTCAATTGGTACAATTTCACTATTAAATGCACCAGACGGCCAGTGAATTTGATAGAGGTCAATATAATCAGTTTTCAGGTTTTTGAGGGAGCGATCGCAAGCTTCTATTACTTGGTTATATTTGAGATGATTTGGAAAAACTTTGGTCGCTAAAATTACTTGTTCTCGTACATCTGCCAATGCTTGAGCAACTATTCTTTCTGAGTAACCATCTCCATAAATTTCAGCAGTATCAATTGTGGTGATACCTGCATCAACAGCCCCTCTTATTCCTTTGATAGTTTCAGAATCTTCAATATCTGCCCATCCTCGTTTTCCAGCTTGCCATGTACCCATAATGATTGGGGTAATTTCAATTTCAGAGTTACCTAATGTTCGCTTCTCCATCATTGTCTCCTAATTATTCCGAGTCTAATTATAGCTATAACAGATTGTGCATTACAGCGCTTTTGCTGATTGATGAACCACATCGTCATAACCAAAACCCTGTAGGGGCGCCCTTGCGAAGCCCATGCCGTCAGGCTATATGGCCATTCGCCCATACTGTGCCGAAATGAAAACCGCTGTAAGTCAAGAACTAAAATTGAATTTGGGATACTATGGGTTATATATTTTATAGAGAAAATTAACTACATAATTTTACTTGTTGAGAAACTTGGTGTGACTAAATATTTTTGTATAGATATATTTTTGCCGATTGCAGTATATTTATTGATATAGAAAGACAATTTTCAAGTAATTACTGAAACTTTACAATTTCTTTAAAATAAGCCTCAGTAAATTCACGAAAGCAATTTGACTGAAAAAATAAAAAGTACCCCAAACAACTTGTAACTATAACAATAAAAAGCTAAAAAAAGTTAGGATTAATATATAAATATTAAATTTTCAGTTAGACAAATATTTAAAGGTAGGAAATTATATGGTTTCAAAATTATTAGGAGCGATAGACTTTCAGTCCACTGTCGCGATCGCCACTAAATCTATTGTATTTATAGATCCCATTAACTATTGAAACAACTTCACAAAAACTTATGTCTAAAACAATTCTGTACGACAACACTACTGTTACCCCAGATGATAGTCAAGCAACTACTAATGGTGCTTGGTTTGATTTTGATAAGAGGTTAGCTTCTAATCCTTTTTCGTCTGGTGATGCAGAACAATTTGTCAATGGTACAAATACAGGTACAATTCTGAATACTACAGGCGGTGGAGCAAATCAGACCGATGGTAGTAATAACGATAATACAGCAGGTTACAGTAATTACTCATTAGTAGGGTTTGGTTTCTCTGAAGTTAGAAATGATTTTCCTAAACTCAATGCTGATAATGGCTACACCCTGAGCTTCACTCTTCAAGTAATAGATGAACAAAATACTAATGAAGATATAGATGGGGATGGTAAAAACGATCGGGCAGGTTTCAGTGTCAGTGTGGTTAGCGAAGATACATCAGAAGCGATCGAAATTAGCTTTGAAGAAGACCAGATTTGGGCACAAGGTATAGACCCCAATGCAGATGCAGCTAGCTTTAATTCCCTCATCCAAGCTGAGGTCGTTGATTTTGTTACTACTACTCAAGTCAACTACGATCTAGAAGTATCAGGTCAGGATAATAAATATTATCTATTTGCTGATGGCGAACTAATACTAGATGGCGATTTACGAGATTATTCTGCGGTTAATGCTTCTGGTTTACAGCCTTATGACAATTCTAGCCAGATTAGTTTAAGCGATCGCACTGACGATGCCCGTTCGATAGTTGAATTATCTGAAATTAGTGTTACAAATCCCAGTGCAACTCCCACAGATTTATTGATCTCAGAATATGTAGAAGGTAGCAGCAACAATAAAGCGATCGAGCTATATAACGGTACGGGAAGCGCGATAGATTTAACTGACTATACTCTAGAGTTTTACAGTAATGGCAATACAACTCCTGGCACGAGTATTGATTTATCAGGAACAGTAGCTAGCGGTGATGTATTTGTGTTAGCTGACGTTGATGCTGATGCAACCATTTTAGCACAAGCAGACCAAACAAGCGCGTCTACCTTTTTTAATGGTGATGATGCCATTGTATTGAAAAAGTCTGGTACTGTTCTTGATGTTATTGGACAAGTTGGAACCGATCCTGGTACTGAGTGGGGTAGTGGAAATGTATCAACTCAGAATAACACTTTGCGTCGCAAACCTAGTATTAACAGTGGAGATACTAACGAAACAGATGCTTTCGATCCATCAACTGAGTGGTATGGTTTTGCTACAGATACTTTTGATGGATTGGGGGTTTATCGGGGAAATATTACTGCTCCTAGTGATACTACTGCTCCTAGTGTTACTACCTTCACTCCTGCTGATGATGCGACAAGCATTGCTGTCGAGGCAAATTTAGAGATTCAATTTGATGAGGATATTGTTAAAGGCACTAATGGCGATATTGTTATCAAACAAGCTTCCAATGACCAGGTTTTTGAAACCATGAATGTTACTTCAGCACAAGTTGAGGTTAATGCTAATACTGTAACTATTGACCCTAGCTCTAACCTCGATCCATTAACTGAATATTATGTAGAAGTTAGTTCAGGTGCATTTAAAGATACATCAGAAAATGATTATCTAGGAATTTCTGACACAACTACTTGGAACTTTACTACCGCAGGGGAAACTATAGCTATACGACGGGGAAATCAAATCCTGATTGATGATGATAGTGATGGTACAACAGACCGCACCCTATTGTATGGAAGCGGCTCAGGAGAAGACCAATATCTCGTGGGTGACTGGGATGGCGATAATACTGATGAAATTGCCGTGCGTCGTGGAAATGCGATACACTTTGATAATGACAGTGATGGTGCAACAGACAGCACCTTATTGTATGGAAGTGGTGCAGGAGAAGACCAATATCTCGTGGGTGACTGGGATGGCGATAATACTGATGAAATTGCTGTACGACGTGGAAATGTAATTCATCTAGATGATAACAGTGATGGTGCAACAGACCGTTATCTATTTTATGGCACTGGTGCAGGAGAAGACCAATATCTAGTGGGTGACTGGGATGGCGATAATACTGATGAAATTGCTTTGCGACGTGGAAAAGTAATTCACTTAGATGATGACAGTGATGGTGCAACAGACCGTTATCTATTTTATGGCACTGGTGCAGGAGAAGATGAATATCTAGCGGGTGACTGGGATAACGATGGTATAGATGAAATTGCCTTGCGACGTAACAATAGGTTCTTGATGAATTATGATACTGATGGCAGATCGGATCGAAATTTAGTCTATGGGTTAGGAAATGCGGAAGATGAATACTTGATAGGAGTTTTTTCAGATAGTATGGTGTAGTTTAACCCGGTAGCATCGGTGTAATTAGATGGGAAGATGGGGAGATGGGGACCCACCCCTAACCACTCCCAGAAGGGGAGAAATATTTGGTAATGGTTGAAGATGGAACATTTTTTTATACCAAATTAAACGAATTTGATATAATTAGTAATCAAAAAAACTTTCTCCTTCTTCTTTCTTTCCTCCTGACTCCTGACTCCTGACTCCTGACTCCTCCGTAGTTATTTATTTATCACTGTTCAACCGGACATGATATGACTCCTGACTCCTTCATTGTTTTTAAGATAGACTTTAAAGTTTCTGAAAAAACTTGAGGAGAACATTCAGTTTCAACTCGCTTCATGGCATTTTTTCTAAGTTTATTCCACAAAGCTGAATCTTGATAAAGTTTGATACATTGTTGAGCAAAATCTACATTATTATCACCA
>NZ_JAAHGB010000141.1:0-4899 GCF_010672695.1 Okeania sp. SIO1H4 | reverse complement strand
CTCCATCTTCGCTGACAAAAAGAGCAGCATCTACTTCCAAGAAATAGGGAGCTAATCCTTGCAAACCAAATACTGCAAAAGCACGGCCGTCAGACTCAGAACCAAATGTTCTGTCGTAACGCACACCAGCTTGCCACTCCCAAAAAGACCAGACTAACTGACTGTAGAGTAGTTGTACTTCGGCATCTCCTTCCCCATCTTCTGTATTAACTTCACCATCAGTTTTTAACCACAACCTTCTGTAGTCGCCACCAACCCAACCATGAGCATCCCAATTAAAACTACTGTCAGCATCATTAACGCGATATTCTAACTCTTCAATTAATAACAACCAAAATATTTGATTATCTTTGATTGGTGAAGGCAAATTTTCCTGGTTGTACTCATTAGCAATTTCCCAAGTAGGAGTAAGATTAGTCAAGCGATCGCCTATCTGTTTTTCTTCTGCCATAACTACTGGTGCATAACTGAAATAGCTGACAAAACTGATTAAACCCGCCACGGCACAGTAAAAATTCAATTCTTTTCTCTGTCTCCCCCCTTTCAAAGGGGGGTTGGGGGGAATTTTTTTCCCGATCTCTTTCAAAGAGGGGTTGGGAGGGATTTTTTTCCCTATTCTGAATTTATGCAAAAATTTCATTATCATGCTTTTTCCACCTTATCAGTTACAGACACAACACGAAACATCCCCACTTTCATGTGATAGAGCAGATGGCAATGAAACGCCCAATTACCAGGTGCATCGACAGTCACATCTACAGACATTCTCTCGGCAGGTTTAACCAAAACAGTGTGTTTGCGTGGTTTATAAGCACCTGCCCCATTATCTAATTCCATCCACATTCCGTGTAAATGAATAGGATGTTCCATCATGGTATCGTTGACAAAAGTAAGTCGTAGTCGTTCGCCGTTGTAAAATTGAATTGGTTCCTTTGCTTCTGAATATTTCTTCCCATCAAAAGACCACATATACCGTTCCATATTTCCGGTGAGATGTAGTTCTATTTCTCGTTCGGCTTTTCTTTGGTCTTCACGAGGTTTCAGACTGCGTAAGTCGGTGTATAACAGAACGCGAGTACCTGTATTTTCCAATCCAATACCTGGTTCGTGGAGCCTACTTTTTGACATCATAGCTACCCCCGCACTACCTGAACCATGATGGTCTGGGCCGTGCATTACGGCTTCTTGGTGGGGTATCGTTTCTGTTGCGGTTAAATGATTCATCCCACTATTATGCTGAGAATGATTCATCCCACTGTTATGTTGAGAATGATTCATTCCACTATTATGCTGAGAATGATCCATCCCACTGTTATGCTGAGAATGATTCATTCCACTATTATGCTGAGAATGATCCATCCCACTATTATGCTGAGAATGATCCATCTGATTCATATTTGGAGAATGTTGAGAATGTGCAGAATGATCCATGCCATGATCGTGACCCATATCCGCCATAGTTCGTAGAGGGCGTTTTCTCCGTTCTGGCAGAGGAGCAGTCATTCCTAAACGTGGTGCAAGAGTTCCACGAGCATAACCACTTCTATCCATGGTTTCGGCAAAAATAGTATAAGCAGTCTCCTCTTCAGGTTCAACAATTACATCATAAGTCTCAGCAATAGCAATCCGAAATTCATCCACAGTTACAGGTTGCACATTTTGACCGTCTGCTTGTACAACCGTCATTTTCAATCCGGGAATTCTCACATCAAAAAAAGTCATTGCTGAAGCATTGATAAAACGGAGTCGTACTTTTTCGCCAGGCTTAAATATGCCACTCCAGTTAGACTCTGGTGCCATGCCATTTATTAGATATGTATAGGTTACACCTGTAATATCAGCAATATCAGTGGGGTCCATTCGCATTCTGCGCCAATCCAGATCGTCAACTAAATTTCCCACTGTTCGTCTTTGATAGTTATAGTAAGTGCTTTTCCGTTTTAGGTTGGCAAGTACCTGATGGGGGTTTTCAAAAGTCCAGTCGGAGAGCAATATGGCATATTCCCGGTCGTATGCAATAGGTTCGGGTTCGGCCGGATCGATAATCATGGCTCCAAAATGACCGAGTTGTTCTTGCAAGCCACTATGACTGTGATACCAATAGGTACCACTCTGGTTTACAGGAAAACTATAGGTGAAAGTTTCTCCTGGTTTAATGCCCGCAAAACTAACACCGGGAACGCCATCCATTTCTGGTGGGAGAATGATTCCGTGCCAGTGAATTGAGGTATCTGTTTTTAGGTTGTTTGTGACTTGAATAGTTGCTGTTTGTCCCTCGCGCAAACGAATTAACGGCCCAGGAATTGCACCGTTAACTGTCATGGCGGTAGCGTTTCGCTCTCCTATTTTGAGTTTAGTTTCCTGAATTTGGAGCTTAATTAGATCGGGATATTTATTTCCGTTTACAGGCTCACTTGCAGCAATAGTTTGTCTGTCATAAGCGGGTAAAATATTGTCTATGGCTGTGACTATACCTATTCCGGCACTGAAGCGTAAAAAATTTCGTCTATTAAGTGGGTTAGTTTTCATAGTTTTAGTTATTTAGTACTGCAAAAGAGGCTGCTTAATTCCCCTTCCGAAACAAGGAAAGGTGATTGGAGTGTTTTGTTTTCATCTCAAGTTTTATTTTTCCATGGCTTTTACTGCCTGCTGCATCTGAGAAACTATTTCTTGCATTTCTTTAATCATGTCTTCGTAGTGATTTTTCATGTTTTGTTTTTGCTCGGATGTCATATTTTGGATATGGTTAGAATCCATGTGTCCGATATTTTCTCGCATCTGAGTCAGCATTTTGTGCATTTTGTCTAAATCTTGCCCGTTGTGTTGGTGCATTTGAGAATGGTCTTGTGCCAATTTCATCGGTAATTTTTGCTTGGTTTTAGCTACTGAGGGCATGATGTTTAATACTGAAATTGTTATTCCTACTATGGCTATAGTGGCGATCGTTTTAACAGGATGAAGGTTGTCTAGTTTATTTTTGAATTGATAGGACATATTAATATTTTTCCAAACCAAACTAACATTGTTTTTACTAAATGTTAGTTTGACTTAAGAATATGAAATAGGGATGAAATTTAAACTGAATTTTTTTGAGATGAATAAGGATGAAATAGGCTCGACTGCAATAAGTTAAAAGTCATCTAACTAGACAAAATAGATTGGTATAAATCATCTCACAAGTGAAAATTTGTTAATGGTAGGTTACGATACGAATCACAATTTAATGCTTGATTTTCACCATCAATTCTGTACCTAAACCACTTGAAAAAATATAAGATTTTACAATCATCACAAGTACGGAAAGACATTTATAAATTTAAGACTTACATTTCATCCTGATTTCATAAATGCTCTGTATACTTAAGTATTGGTTTCCTAAAAAATATTGTATAATTTCTCATAGGAGTATTAAATGTAATGCAAAACACATCTTTACTTGCTCATGCTCCAAGTTTTCATGTGCCGAATCAAACTAATGATTCAAAACCAGAGGTAAAAAATGAAGTAGAAGATAATTCTGTGAATGAAAAACCTGAAACTCAAATACAAAAGATATCTTCCCCAGAAATGGAAAACCAAGTAGAAGAAAAGCAGATAGAAATTAAACCAAAAACTGTTGTAGAGGAAAAAGTTGTTAATTCTGTTGAGTTGGCTCAAACTAATAATTTTATCCCGCACCCTGGAGAAATTGTTTTTTTACTTTTATTAACTACACCTTTTTTACTATTTTCAATGAAGCGGTACATATTTAGTCAAATAAAATAATTGATAGTTTATGGAAATTTAATACAGTGACTGATTATGCTTTAACTAAAATATTAATTAATTTCCTTTTTTTTATGTTTTATTCAATCTCCGGCATTGCATAATACTATTTCTCAAAAACTTTTCTACATTTTGTTTAGCAGGGGAGTATGGGAGAAGTAAAAAGTAAGAATAATTAACATTAACTTTGCTCTTATTAGCCAAAATATGATTTTACTTGTTTTGATTCATTAATAACTGAAGTCTTACCCAAGTATAGCGTTACTTTTAGGAATTGGTATAATTGCGGGATGATTTTGTCACTCCTAGCAGAAACCATAATCCCCGTGTCCCCGTGTCCCCGTGTAGCGCCGAAATCATCCTAGTATTCAGCAACGCCCACTCCCCTATGGCTCAAACAAACTCAAACATCAATCAAATTTAAACTATGAGAATTAATAGAGCTAGACTACGCCAACTTCACTATTGGTTTGCCCCAATAATGTTTTTTCCTGTACTACTTAGTTTAATTACAGGTTCTCTATTTCAAATATCAGTTATTACTGGTACTGCCGAGAATTTTATTTGGCTATTAGAATGGCATAGAGGTAAGTTTGGGAGAATTAATTTAGAGATGATTTATCCATTTTTAAATGCCTTTGGAATGTTAATGTTGGTAGTGACTGGAATTATGATGTGGTTTCAGACTCGCCGACAGTACAAAAAATAATTTTAAGAATAGAGCGGGTTTTGATAAATAGACTTTTTTTCCAGCATTAAAAGCTTATTGATAAGCAAATTGAAAAACCCTATCCAGCAATAAATGTAAATGTAAAAAAGAATGTAGGGAGATTCCATGAAACCTCCCTAAAAATTGACTAGCTGTAAATTTATAGCAAGGAACGAGTTGGTGTTTGACTTATGTTAATGATCAACCGTAAGACAAAGAAATGCTTTTCCCACTATTGCCTGTTCCCTGCTATATCTATTAAAATTTCTAGAATTTATAGGAATTAAAAACTTGAGTCTGACCATCTTTTTTAAAGGCAAAGACATTAAAAGATTCTTGGCGATCGCCCATTTCCATACCAGGGGTGCCAATAGGCATTCCGGGAACACTAATTCCAGCAATATTTGGTTTATTTGCTATTAAAT
>NZ_JAAHGB010000140.1:0-5460 GCF_010672695.1 Okeania sp. SIO1H4 | reverse complement strand
AATGCCGATCATTTTTAGCTTGGCTATTGACCATTTATTTTACGATCGCGATCACACTTCTGAGTATTCTATCTCAGGAAGAAGGCATTGCTTCTACTGGTCACTTATTTCTGCCATCCTGCACTAGTAGGGTTTAACAATTAATAATTAATAATTAATAATTAATTATTAATTATTACCTCTCCTTGAAAAGAAGAGGATTGACTAATCATGAAAATTTTTCTTTATTATCCCCTGAAAAGAGGAGGCTTTAAACCACAATTTTTCGGTAAGGGAAATACGTTGCTCTGGCTAAAAATGGCTCAAACCTAGATATATCAGGAAAAAGGTTGATTAAATGTAAAACCTAGACTATATAAGGGTTTGATCCTGTTCTTAACATATTTTTTGCCAAAGTACCGATAAAGTAGTTAAAAAAGAGCGATCGCTATATGTCAGCCAGTCTCAAAATTCAGCTAACAGAATCAGAAGAGCAAGAACTTTCAAGGTTGACTCGTGACCAAAAAATTCCCTCGAGAACGAGAACAAGAAAGGAGTTCTGCTAAAAAATATCAATTAAAGCAATATAAATTTAACTCTAATTGCTTAAACATAGAGATACAAAATGATTTATCTTTTTAACGTTTATTTAGGGCAACCTACTTACCTGATCGACTCGAAAACTGCTGTATTAATTTGATATTTATTGAGAATCATGGCAGCAACATTTATTGAGAGCTGTCGCTTTTTAGCTATAAATTTCAGGCGTTTCACGACTAATTTTGAGAAGATGAGCAACGGCAATTATCAAGAAGTAGATGAAACAGAGAATTAAGGATTTTGAAATAGTATGAGATTGAGTGCATCTCAATTTTGAATAAAGCCATAATTTTTTGGCTTTTAGGCAACAGGCAACAGGCAACAGGGAATAGATAGGAAAAAAGTATTTTTGCAAATACTGAGATGCACCCATGAGATTTTGAAGATTGCTGCTTTTCAATAATGTCAAGAGGGTTTTTGCATAGTGCTATAACTAGAACTTTTAAAAGCAGAGAAATATTTAAGTTTATTCTATGCAACTTGACATTTAATTGGTATCAGCAAAATTAATTGTATAGCAATTTTCATTACTACTGTTGACTTATAGAGTATCTAAAATCAGGAAATATTAATAATCAACCTTTATTTTTCCTTCTTGTTTCTTGCTTCTTGCTTCCTCCTTTTACTGTTGATTTTGTTGATCCAACCAAGCTAAAGCAGCAGCAAAAGTTTCAGCTAAAACACTAATAAAGCGATAAAACGCAACAGCACTTAACACAATACCAGGGGAAAATTTTTGCTCCAGTAAAGCCAAAGCAGTTGCTTCAAATACCCCAACACCTCCAGGCGCCCCTGGCACAACTAAACCTAATAGCCATGCTAAACTAAAGACACTAATTATTAATAAAACTTGATTAAATTCAATAGAATTGAACGCCAACATAGTCAACAAAAATCCAGAACCTCGAAGCAAAATGAAACAAATTTCTCCGAAAAAAGGCTTAATTGGATAGCGTACTAATTTTAATTCAGTATGTAGATATGAATCAGATTTTTTAACTGTTAATTTTAGTTTAGCTAAATATTTAATTACCGGGTTTAAAATTCGTGGATGAAGAATAAAAATGACTACAAAAAAACACAAAAATTGTAAAAACAAACTTTCTTGAGTGGAAGCAAATAAAGCAATAGCTAAAGCTGCATCAGCCATTAAAAGCGGTTCTATCAACACAGTGAAAAGTGCAATTTCAACGGGTACTCCCGCCTGTTTTATTGAAGAAATCCGACCATAAAAATGCCATATATTTCCTGGTAAATACTTGGCAACATTTGTGAGGAGATATACTCTAATAGTCCATCTTAGATTAACTGATTGATTGAATTCTTTAATAATCCAAAACCATACCCATCCAGACCATAAATGAGCTATTATTGTGACGATAAAAGCAGTTCCTAAACTTACCCACCCAGAATCACTAATTCTAATTTCTAGTACTTGTTGCCATTGGTCTTTGAGAGTTTTAGTTAGAAAAAATAAAGTTACTCCTAAAATAATCCACGCCAGATAGGGTTTCAACCTTGATAAAACTTTTTTCATAAAAAATAATACTGATTTGTTGAATAATTGCTAACTCTTTGTCTTTCCTCTCTAAACTGTCTAATACCAAATTGATAAATGTTTGCTACAAATAGCTAGGGTATTTCTATGGAGTCAGAAGTATCGAGTCAGTTAGGGGAGCCATCGGATTGGCGACATACAGAATGAATGGCTTCAATACCAATTTTTAGGTCATAAATTCTCTTTTTCTCTTGGTGGAGGTTCCCTCTCTTGGTCAGCATTCCCTTGCTTCTGATGCCGACGCGGGGTCTGGCCCCTCTGTTGTTCGATGGTCGCCCAGCGAGGAGACCCGAAGAGTGACAGACCCGCTGCCTCTTTCCTCCTCCGGAGGAGCTTTCCTATGGGAATGCTGCACAAACGCTAATGCTTTAAATTTTCGGAGCAAAACGCCATTGCTTGACCGCTTGCGACTGGCATCGTCCCAGGGTTCCACCACTTTGTCAAAGGGACATTTCCTGTACTTATCTTTTAATCAAACTTATTATTCGTAACATTCTTTTTTCAAATTGGTATAAGTAAGTATTCAGCAGTCAGCTATAAGTCGAAAGATATTGCTTTTAATTCCTCCAAAAAATTGATAAATTGAGCTAAAATTAAAAGTCTTTTCTCAAAGCTTATAGCTAAGTACTCAAGGACTTTTTGTTAAAAGAATATTAAATTTTTGTGTAAGCAGGGTTTTAACTCAACATATTTGCATTAGAATGACCTAGGAAAAAGGCAGCAATAAATTATTCTTACTTAGCAAACTCTTAAATGCCCACAATAACCCACCGAACAGACTTAAGATTAAGTGCTCTAGCATTCTTAGTCTTTGCTTTATAAAGACGATCTCATCGCTTAATTCTTGGGAAGTTTATTTGTTTCTTGTCCAGATATTAATATCCTAGTAGTCATTTTTTATCCAACTTAGGAGTCAATAATAATATATTTGCATTACCAATAATTTCCTGTGATTCAATTGTAAATTGATCTGCAAATACAGACTTAAAAATGTTCATATCTCCTCCGTAATAGATAAACCAGATACGCGAGTCTGTAGGAGGTAAACTTTCAACCCAATTTTTTAAATGGGCAGGAAAATTTGATTTATCTGTTTTTTCCCTCTTATAGAAATATATAGGTGCAGAACCTCGATAATAGTAAGTCAGAGTAAAAGAAGTGCCATGACCTGTAGAGTAAATGATAATATCACCATCTCTATCTTGACTTTCAATCAATTGTGCTACTGGTCTGTAGTGGTCTGATGCTCCCATGTATCGCTTTGAACTTGTATAATAAGTTACTAAACCTAAACTAACGGTCAACATATATATTACGGCCAGCACTAATCCAATTATTTTTTGCCAATCGAAAACCTTAAAAAAACCAATTGCCACAAGTAGTATAAAGTATGGCTGAGAGATTATTAGGTAACGACTGTTCCATATCGAGTAAAATATATTAGAAAAAACAAAAATAGATGCAGCAGGTATAATTCCCCATAAAGCTACCCATATAACTTCTTGAGTGCGAGGTTTTTGAATTATTGCTACAAGAATAACTGTAGCAATAATTAAAGTTACAACTTGAATCAATAATGGTATATAAGGTAGCGGTGGTGGATGAGCAAACACAGTCATTATTCTTAGCTCTCGGAAGATTTCTCTCACACCAGGAGTTGGTAACATCACTCGGTGCGATCCTGAATCACTTTTCACAGAAATAGCTACAGGAATACTAGCAATAATGATTGTTAAATATAGAACGAGATAACTGATTAATCTAGAAATTTTAAACTTAAACTTAAGCCATAAAATCAGAATATCTGGTAGCAAAAAAGCTGCATTTAAAGGTGTAGTGTAAAAGGATAAAATTCTACCAACAACCCATATGAATCGTGGAAGTTTTTGATCTGGGTACTTCAGAGAATGTCCAAGACCAAGACAGCCACAAAGCCCTAGGCAAACACTCATTGTATAGTATCTAATTTCTTGAGCATGATTAATAAATAATGGAGAAATAGTTAGTAAAAATGCTGCAAGAAGACCAACTTTTTTGCTAAAAAAGTCATTACCTAATCTATAAATTATATATACAGATAACAGTGCAAAAATAATAGCTGGAACTCTTAACCATACCTCATTATCAGAAATCTTCATCCATGGATTTAAAAGAGCATAGTAGAGTAGCCTGCCTTTATTAAAAGACACCTTGCGCCCATCTAAAACACTGATAAATTCATCTATCCATAGACCTCGGAAATTTACTCTGTAAAAGTACAAAAAACACCCTAAGAGAAGAATCAATAAAATAGGAAATATTCCTTTTTGTTTAATAGGGTAAATAAACCTTTGAAAAGCATTGAGCATAAACTATATTTCCTGGCTTCAAAATTTAGGTCATACAATTTATTAAAAAGTATGTTACACTTATACAAGTGCCCCTTAACTGATAGAGGCTATTGATATTCTCAGATATTGAAGAAGGAGACAGGAGACAGGAGACAGGAGACAGGAGGAAAATTACATGGGGATTCTCACCCCAAGTAATTTTGAACACCGTGTAGACGGTGGGGTATTAAACCCACAAAGAAAATGATAAATTAGCTATATTGAAAGCTTCAAAAATTATTATCTATCTGATTATATCATGTCCGAATGTGTAGGATTTTTTATAAAAATATCATGTCCGGTAGTATCGGTATTGTCAGCGTGAAGTTAAGGAAAAAGCAAGAGGGAAGAAGGCTTAAAAGCTTGAAAAACTTAAATTTCCTGTAGATATTCACACTTTGATTTTACACATAACGATATCAGGGGACATAATATAGTTTCTCCAGAGTCCTCCTGACTAGACATTAGCCATAATTATAACAACAAAAGCGATCATCAAATAAATTACCCCTTTCTCTAACTTGCTGCCAATTATCTCTCAGGATTCCAGCCATAAAAAATACTATTCCTCTAGAGAATCATCCAGCACACATAAGGTTTAAGGTGGAACAATATTTTTTTTATTTTATATTATCATATTAGTATTGCAGTTTCATAGTAGTAAAATGAGCAAATTTTTAACTATAGATACAGATCATCAATCAACTCACATTTGCCCACCTTAATTAGACTTGTCGCGAAATAAAACCTTAAAGTGAAATGGGAAAATTCTGGTTTTCACTGATTAAACTATGCTACCATTAAGTAGAAATTCCAGAGTCCAGCCGCAGTGAACATGAAGCGATCGTCGCGCATCTTTAATGTGATTTCGATACAATCCTCTCCCTGCATTATATCTCTTCACGCCAGATATTGTATGTTCACATTTGACGCTAACGCTACTTTTCTCTCTAT
>NZ_JAAHGB010000014.1:0-130797 GCF_010672695.1 Okeania sp. SIO1H4 | reverse complement strand
TTGTCGGTAGAGTTTTTCCAACTCTTCGATACTTTTGTGTGGTTCTAGCTTTAACAATCTCGGCATGGCGATCGCCCAACTCTTACTATTCATCCCTTAATTTATCAGGTTTAATTTTTTTATACCGATGCTACCGGATTTGATATCAACTCTTCCCAGAAGCTCTAACTTTAACCAAAACCAAAGCGACAGAAAACGCCCTCAAGCAAGTCAAAAATCCCGACTTCCTCCATATTGCCACTCATGGATTCTTTTTATCCAAACCTACATCAGAAAACCCAACCAATCTTGATAATCCCCTATTTCGTTCTGGGTTAGTGTTTGCCGGAGTCGAAAAACAACAGAGTGGAGGAGATGATGGAGTTTTTACTGCTTATGAAGCCACCCTCTTAAATCTAGTCGGCACTCAATTAGTAGTATTATCCGCTTGCGATACAGGAATAGGGGATATTAGCGTGGGGGAAGGAATTTATGGATTACGTCGTGCTTTCGTTATTGCAGGCAGCGAAAGTCAAATGATGAGTCTGTGGAAAGTAGAAGATAATGCCACAAAAGACTTGATGGTAGCTTATTATCAGGGATTAAAAGCAGGAAAAGGACGCCGGGATGCGTTACTGGATATTCAGCGAAATTGGTTGAAAGAGGGAGAATATCAACATCCTTATTATTGGGCGAGTTTCATCTTTTCCGGGGATGGGACACCGATAGCGCTAGGCGCAAGTCAGAAGTAATCCCTGACTAAGTTTGAGCGTTTATAAACCTCCTAACCCATTTGCGTAGTACTATACTAATTTAATCAATTTCTACGATGATGAAAGTTTTGATACTTATTTTTGGATTTTAGTAATTATTAATATCGTCAGGAGGGAAAGCAAATACAATTCCTATTCCCCAAGCAATACTTGGTACTAAAGCAAAAATTATTATTTCTAAACCTGTCATAATTAATTTCCTACTTGATTTTTTTGTATGTAAAGTTTCTAGTTTTGATGCAGTCTACACGGTATCTACAATTTCTTGGGGTTTGTAGATGTAGAGTGGCTTATTTTAGTATCCCTATCCATTTTTTCCTTCTTTCTTCTTCCTTCTTCAACTAATTATTTATTTGTAAGTTTCTCTGGTTTTCTATTATATCTATTTTTGCTGTTAATCTAGTTAAGTTACTGTCAATAATTCGTTGATTAGTAACATGATCGTAAGCTTCCCATTCTTGAGTAACTTCTGTATCTTGCCAAATAAACCAGTTCCGATAAATTTCTCCACTATCAATATCATTACATAGAGGCAACCAATCATCTCCTGTAAAATACTCTGTTTCTTGAATGACTAAATTTAGACCTATTAAAGTTAATAATGTTTCTAAATTATTCAAGTCTTTCTGAGATAGTTTATGGGTTTTTCTATGGTTCATAAGTCTGATTTCCATGTTTTTTTATTGATTTTGTGAAAGAAAATTTTAATGTATAGCAGAAGAAAGAAGGAAGAAGAAAGAAGGAAGAAGGAAAAATCTTGCGTTGTCTGATTTTTAAGCTTTTGATCTGTCCGTGCCCTTTGCTTCTACTGCTATATTAACTATTTGATCAATTAGAAAGTAGGGCGGTACAAATTTTTCTAGCTATATACTGAATTTTAAATCTAGTTACCATCGATAAAATATTTGCTAATTTCTGATTTTATTAAGAGTTATAAATTAATTTAAATTGCTAAAGTTTATCAATCAATTCATCCATTTTCAAAATATATATTGTGTATTGAATCTACATTTTTCAAGGTATATTAAAAAATACTTCTGTAATTTATGAATCTTCAGTTTATCAAAATAATATGGGTCTAAAGCCCCACCTTTTAAGGCGAAATATTTTTGGAGAGTTGCTCAAATGCCCGTTAAAAAAATAACTTCTGACTTCTGACTTCTGACTTCGTTAAGAACCTTCTGCTATTGCTGAATTAGTATTATCATAAAACTCTAAACTATCTGGAATTTGAGCCTCAATCTCAGATATTCTTTGCTCAATCTCAGCTTGTTTAGCAGCAAAACTATCATAACTAAAATAAAAATGACCAAGAACTTTTCCTTGATAACTACGCTTAGTAAATTGCCAACCAGGTTCTAGAAAAATTTTCATCATTCCATTACTAAGTCCGCGACTTCTACCAATCATTTTTTTATCTCCTGTCAAGGAAATGCCAAATAATTTAATTTCACCACCAACATTCTGCAAAATTAATCTATGACTAACTGATAAATCATTACCATCTACCCGAATTGAATAGCCATTACTATCAGTAGCTCTTCCACAAATGCCAGAAAAATTAAAGTTTAATAGCAAAGGCTCAACTAAAATTGGATATAATCCTGCTTCACTTTCACTCCAGCAAGGTCTTTCATTAGAACGCTGCTCTAAAATAATTAGTTTATAACCAGAATATCCGTTTAGATCGCTCAGAGGCATTGCCGTGGCAATAACTTGATTTTGGTCAATTTCTACCTCGTCAAAAGTAAAATTTGCTTGGGCAGATATCGCAGTATTAATAGTAAAAAATATTGTGCTAAAAATAGTTAAAATTGAACGATGAAAAATATTTTTCATTGGCTTGCTCCCTGTTTTTTGTTTCTCTAAATACTTTAAAAAAATCGGCTTTTTTTTGTAGAGAATATTAGGATTTTAATTAAACCAGATTTAAAAAAATCTAGAAAAGCCTCAATTATGTTAGGCAGTATAGTTTCGAGATAAAAGCAGTTAAAATGTTGTTAATTAGTTAACTTCCTTAAATTAGAAAGAGTTAGCTATGTTCGTTAAAGTAGCATTCAGCACTCAGCTATGAGCAATCAGCTTCTCAAGGTGTATAATGAAGGTTTAAGTCCCCCATTAACAAGCATCACGCGCTTTTTTATCAAAATAATTGGGTCTAAAACTCCGCCTTTTAAAGCGAAATATTTTTGGAGAGTTGCTCACGCATCCCCTACTTCCCCTCCTGGGAGGGGTTAGGGGTGGGTTAACTTCTGACTTGTGACTTGTGACTTGTCACCCCGTGAGGTGGGGGAGTCAAACCCTTGAATTTTTAGCTGACCGCTATTTGCGTTTGCGTAGCATTTTGTAGAAAAGTATTCCGGAACAAAAAAGCTGATAGCTAGTTAAAATCATTTACAGCATTTTTGAGGATAGTGAGGTACAGTTATAAGACTATTCGTATATTTCCTGTTCCCAGCTCCGGTGTTCCCTAATAACTTCTGACTTCTGACTTCTGAGTCCGTTAAAGTGGGGGACTCAAACTCTTGAATTTTTAGCTGACAGCTATTTGCGTTTGCGTAGCATTTTGTAGAAAAGTATTCCGGAACAGAAAAGCTGATAGCTAGTTAAAATCATTTACAGCATTTTTGAGGATAGTGAGGTACAGTTATAAGACTATTCGTATATTTCCTGTTCCCAGCTCCCTAATAACTTCTGACTTCTGACTTCTGAGTTCGTTAAAGTGGGGGACTCAAACTCTTGAATTTTTAGCTGACAGCTATTTGCGTTTGCGTAGCATTTTGTAGAAAAGTATTCCGGAACAGAAAAGCTGATAGCTAGTTAAAATCATTTACAGCATTTTTGAGGATAGCGAGGTACAGTTATAAGACTATTTATTCGTATATTCCCTGTTCCCAGCTCCGGTGTTCCCTAATAACTTCTGACTTCTGAGTTCGTTAAAGTGGGGGACTCAAACCCTTGAATTTTTAGCTGACAGCTATTTGCGTTTGCGTAGCATTCTGTAGGAAAGTATTCCGGAACAGAAAAGCTGATAGCTAGTTAAAATCATTTACAGCACTTTTGAGGATAGTGAGGTACAGCTATAAGACTATTTATTCGTATATTCCCTGTTCCCTGTTCCCTAGAGCAATAAAACTTTATACCTCATCAACTCGATAACTGCTGTAAAATAAATAACAATAAAAATACAAATAGGAAGAAACAGTGGAAAAAAAATCAAAGCGCGATCGCGGACGAATTCTCACAACTTCTGGACTGAAAAAACTGAATGAAGCTATTGAAGAATGGAAACAACAGTACAACCTCAGAGCTACTCTTGCAGAAATTGAAGCTGAGTCTGGAGTGGGTTCCGACACCATCAGTAAAATTAGACAAGGGCGAGTCGGTGCAGACCTGAGTAAAATTCAGCAGCTTTTTGCCTCCTTTGGTCTGACATTGGATGAAGCAGACCACCGTTCGGGAAAACAGAGTCAAACTTCAAGTGAAACAGAACCTATTGGAGAACTTTTGCCACTACTTAATAACGAAGAAATAGTGAGTCACAATAGTTCCCAAGTTTTTATCAGTTATTGCAGTCAAGACCCGGATCGAGAATTGGCGCGACAGTTTGAAACGGCCTTGAATGCTGCTGGTCATCAGGTTTTTATGGCAGCAGACCGCATCCGTCTGGGAGAAAATTGGTTTCGGCGTATTAATGAAGAGTTGAGACGGTGTGACTATTTGCTGTTATTTTTGCCTCCCCAGTCGGTACAAAGTGAGTTACTGACCTATCAAGTACAACTTGCAAGGGAGTTACAATTTTCCCGACCCAACCGTAAACCTGTAATTTTGCCGATACGGGTAGGGTTTTCCCTGAGTACACCCCTCAACCACGATCTGCGGGGTTATCTCTATCGCATTCAACAACGGGAGTGGCGATCGCCAGAAGATAGTGTGGTCATTCTGAGGGAAGTTTTGACTCTTTTAGCTACTCCACCGGAGAATATTGCGTCGGAAGTAGAGGAACAACAAGAGACTTTACCTGCGGAAGAAATTAGTAGCATTGCATCAACAAATAGCGCTCCTTTACCCTCTGCTGAACCTGAAATACCGGGGGGACAAATTGATGTGGCATCTACTTTTTATATCGAGCGTCCACCTATTGAAGAACGTTGTTATCAAGCTATTTTGCAACCAAGTGGTTTAATTAGAATTAAAGCGCCACGACAGATGGGTAAAACTTCTTTAATGGCAAGAATTTTACACCATGCTACACAGGAAGGATATCGGACTGTACCTTTAAGTTTTCAGTTAGTAGATAAAGAGGTTTTTAGTAATCTTGATAAATTCTTAAAATGGTTTTGTGCTTATGTGGGACGAGAGTTACGTTTGCCTAATCAATTAGATGATTATTGGGATGATATTTTTGGTAGTAAAGTTAATTGTAAGGATTATTTTGAGAAGTATTTATTAGCTCAAATAGATAATCCTTTAGTGTTGGGTTTAGATGAAATTGATAGAGTTTTTCAATATCCTGATATTGCCGAAGATTTTTTGGGATTATTACGAGCTTGGCATGAGGAATCAAAGCGACGAGTTATTTGGAAAAAATTGCGATTATTGGTAGTACATTCTACGGAAGTTTATATTCCCATGAATATTAATCAATCTCCTTTTAATGTAGGATTGCCTATAGATTTACCAGAGTTTAATCCACAACAAGTTCGAGATTTAGCATCGCGACATAATTTGAATTGGTCGGAGTCAGAAGTTGATAAATTAATGACAATTATTGGCGGGCATCCTTATTTAGTTAGGGTTGCTTTATATCATATTTCTAAACAAGATTTAACTCTGGAAGATTTGCCGGAAAATGTAACTGCTGAAACGGGAATTTATAGCGACCATTTACGACGACATTTGTGGAATTTAGAAGAATATCCAGAGTTAGCTGAAGCGATGAAAAATGCGATTTCTGAAAATTATAATGGGCAGTTAACAGGAATGTTGGGTTTTAAGTTAGATAGTTTAGGTTTGGTGAAATGGCAGAGTAATAAATGTTATCCCAGATGTGAGTTATATCGTCAGTATTTTCAAGCGCATTTGTTATCGGAGAAGTAAGAAGGAAGAAGTAAGAAGTAAGAAGTAAGAAGTAAGAAGGAAAAAGTAAGAAGGAAGAAGTAAGAAGGAAGAAGTAAGAAGGAAGAAGTAAGAAGTAAGAAGGAAGAAGGAAGAAGGTGTTTAGTTATAAATAAAAGATGGAGGAGTCAGGAGTCAACCCACCCCTAACCCCTCCCCTCCAGGGAGGGGAACGACCGAGTCAGGAGGAAAAAAGAAGGGAGTTTAGTTATTTAGGAGAGAAGGAAGAACTAAAGGTACTGGTGGATTATAATGGTATAGCTAGTGGGAGCTCTTGCTCCCGTTCTAACTGTTGCTTGTTCCCGTTCTAATGATTTCTATGTGCTACGCAAACAGATATTCCTAAGTTAAAAGTAGTAATAGCAGTTGCTATAGTATTATACCAAGCGTGAAAAAATAATTTTTAACTTAGGCGACACTTCAATTATTAATTAATTAATTAACACAGACTGAATATTTTTTTGATAGTTAGCACCCCAGTTATTGTTAATTATTCTTATGCTTATACAAAATGTTCCATCTGAGCGCCATTCCAACATCTTTTTCCCCATCTCCCCCACTCCCCCGCTCCCCTACTCCCTCGCTCAAGAAAATTTTGATATTTCCTAATTATCTGGTAAATTTCTTGGTGGAGTTTCTCGACCTTGATAAAACTGTTTTTCTAATTGATTTAACCCTAACCAAGAAACAACTCCAAGAGGTAAAGTTAAAATCATAAAAATCATCCCAATTATATTTAAATATTCCAAAATTAACAGTAATAATAGGATAATCATCAACATAGCTGAAGTAGCAATTATTACTCCTATTTTAATTCGTTGTAAAAATTTTAAAGCATTGCGAAAACTACTACATTTTTTAGTATGAGAATGATATCTGTCTAATAATATTTCTGAATAAAGAGCAGAACTTAAACTTGCATTAGAAAATAACTGAGCATTATATTTATTCACCCAAGAACGCAATTCAAATACAAATAAATCTGCTTTTGTCGGTAAATAAAAAGCCTTTGAAAAATTCGGACTACCACCTTTTGCTTCTAAATACCGTTCTTGATGATGTAAAAATATTTGGTCATCTTCCAATACTCCATTTTGCCCAAGATGAGAATACCAACGAGGACTTAACTGAATAAAAAATTTGGGAAATGGAGAAGAAAACTTAAAAGGAAAACGAGCAAACAAACGACATTCTCCTTTCCGAATAGGTGTTGCATATACAACTGTTAATGTACGACCAAATTGTTTAGAAGTAAGGTCATGCCACATCATTGCAGGAGCAATAAAAGTAGTTTCTTGTCTTCCCAAAGTACCTTTTCTTGGACTTTCTTCCCAGACTCCTTTAAAACCCCATTTTCCAGATTCTACTACTTCTAATTCTACAGGAGAAACATTAGTACGGTTTCCCACAGTACGATGATGAGTATAAGGAATATGACTAGAATCTAAAACATTTTCCATTAATGTTAAAGCATCATAAGGTAAATCTCGAAAAGTATTTAAACAAACCCATTCATTAGAACTTTTATCAGAATTTTCATCTAAAACATCAACTGTAGGAATAGGTGTTTGAGCAGCATTTTCTACTTTTCCTGCATAGACAAATAAAAGACATTGACAGACTTTTGTAGGTAAAGATTTAACCGTTGCTCTTGATGATTTTTCAGCTTTACCTTCTTCTTTTTGTTGAGGAATAATTTCACAGTTTCCTCTGCCTGAAAATGCCCAACCATGGTAAGGACATTCTAAACATCCAGTCTCATTAATTCTACCTTGAGAAAGGGGTGCTAAACGATGAGGAGATTGGTCTTCAAATACGCGCCATTGATGGTTTTTTTCTTCCCACCAAATCACAATATCTCGTTCTAATAATGTAAACGGTGTAGGTTTAGTTTTGTCTAAATCTTCTACATAATGAACTGGATACCAAACTTCTTGCCAATCAAAATATTCTGGGTCAGTTCCACCTGCACTTAAAGGTATATTGTGGGAATTTTTTACAGCGTTAGTAATCATCAGAATGTTAATTGATTTAGTTAAGTTACCTAGTATAATATAGCTTTATGCCAAAGTATTTTATAGCTTGTTTTAATAACTCGCATAGGGTGTATTAGTTTTACATAACGCAAATTTTAGGAAAAAATCATGAATTATACAGCAACAATACTTGAAACAAAAATTGCTTTGAAAGAAGCTTTGAAGATATATCAAGGAGATGTTAAACACCAGAATGTTAAGGAAAAAATAGAGCAACTTTCTCAACTTAATCCTATAGTATAACCTACCCATAGCTCCCTTCTAGAATCTCAAGATTGGCTATTAATTAGCGCCCCTTCTTTTCCTCAAGGGGAGAAACTTTCTAATGGTAAATATGCTTATACTCTGGGAAGGTTAGCATTTAATATGTTTGAACCTAGCAATTTAAAGTTAGTTATTGATTCTGTTAGACAACCTGTTGTGTTGTTAGGAGAAGGGAAAAAACGTAGCCATGATATTGTAGTTGAGTTTAGTATTATTGATGAATTATTCCCACCATTAAAAGGTATTGTTCGTAATTTAGGTGTTTGTTATCCTGCCGATAATAAAACCTTACAAGTCGAATTTACTGGAGGAACTTTAACTCCACAAAAGGGTGAAAATTTGTTAATTTGGAAAGATATATTTAGTCAACGATAAATTATCAAAGAAAGGGTTGAAAGAACAATTAATGTCTGTATTTTTAAAGTTGATATTTGGGTTAGTGCCACCCAAAGGCATGAATACAGAAACAGGAGAAATTTCTTTTACAATGAAGCGATCGCCTAAAGGTCCTTTAGAAGTGCTTTATTTAGATGAAGAACTTCGCATTACACGGGGAGAAAAGGGAACTGTTCTAGTTTGTGAGCGACAGCATAAATAGTCGATCAAAGCTCAAATTTGAGTATTTAATTTATGAAGATGTCTAATAGATATAGCGCTGCGCGCAGGCAACAGGCAATAGGCAACAGGCAACAGGCAACAGCTCATCTGGGGGAATAAAAAACCGTTTGCGCAAGCATTCCGTAGGAATCATATAAGACTTTTAGCTATTGGACACCTCCTGCAATTTGTAAATATGCCAGCGCACATTGCTATATCTCCACAAAAGAGGGAGTGGTAGGGACGTTCCATGCAACGTCCGTACAGAGTAGGGGGAAAGAATTAATAATTTCTGTGCGATAATTGATTTGATTTTTTATTATTGGAGATGTCTATTGATATAGTCAAAACATACCGTACAACCCTTTGCTGACATGACGAGTTACTGGAGTAATATGGCAATGATAGAGATGAACGCCAAAAGGTTGAGCGTCAAATTCATAAATGGTTGTTTTCCCATGACGCACTGGACGCACTCCATCTACTTCTGCTGGATGAATGCCATGGAAGTGCATTGTGTGGGCGTGACCACCTTCGTTCTCGAAAATTATTCTGACTCTTTCCCCTTCTGTTGCTCTTAATGTTGGCCCAGGCACCCGACCATTATAGTTCCAACTAATAAAGGATACTGCTTGATTTAGTTGTAATTTAGAATTAATTGCTTTAATCTGAAATTCTCGGATTTGACGACCGTTTTCTTGTTTGATAATTCCATAATCAAATTCTCTTAGGGTATTTGTAGGATTTAATTCTATAGTAGAGTTGTTGGGAATTAAGCTAAAAAAAAGGCTAAAACCCTTATTGGTCAAAGTTTATAGCGTTTTTAAGTCCTAGAATCCTGAAAACCTTATAGAATAAGCTTTTGAGCATTGTTCAATTTTTATTTCCCAACAACTCTAGTATTGATGGCTGCCCTAGCTTCGAGTGATGATGACAATGCAGGTATAATATATTGAGTGGTAATGCCAGCTAAAGTTACTCCACTACCTACTAAACCTAGCTTTAAGAATTGCCGTCTGTTCCAAATTACTGATTTTTCTGGCTCTAGGGGATTAGCCATAGTTATAGAAAGTTATTGACACTTTTTATTAAAAAGTCAATAATTAAAATATAGTTATTTTCTATTTTTTTCAATAAGTAGGGATAAAAGTAATTCTGCTTACCTATATTTTTTGATTGATATTTGCTTGAGAAGATGAGGAGGAATTTTATATAAATAATTATTGGTTAAGCAATGTTATTTTCTAAGGTTGATGGGGAGAGGTAACAAACCTACCCCATCTCTGGTGTTGCTCAGAAAAGCTATTTAGTGCGATCGCATCAAAAAAATTAGGTTTATAAAAACGGATGCTTAGTTTCTAGAAACCGTTACGACCCCAGACTACCATCGAAATAGAGAAGCCGAACACAACTAAAAGTGAAACCCAGCCTAATGACAAAATATCCATAACTACATTTAGAAAAAGGTAAACATTTACTTCAAATTTTATAATATTTGATTTAGGGTATTTTGACTATCAAAAGTATCAAACAGAATAATAATATTAAGTTTATCGCAATTTGCGTATCAATTTAAGTATCTTAACCAGTCTTGAAAACAATAGTAAGATAAGTGAGACAAAAAACTGATGGTTGATACCCTTCGGTGGTAATCAATAATATGATATATGGTCAAATACTCATCAAATTTTACCTTTGCTGAAAGAATAGAATCTCTAAAAGCAGGAACTATAGCTGGTATTTCCCTATTTTTAACCTCTGGGGCGATCGCTTTCGGCAACAGCCTATTTTTGGCCCATAAGTTTGAGTTATTGGCAGATTTAGAAATTATAGCTCTAGGCTGGAATTTTTTGTTTCAGTGCGCCATTGCTTTTATTAGTGGTTTTCTGTTTGGCGTGACTTATCGTTATATTATCCGTCAGGACAGCAACCCCCATCTAAAATCCGGAGCAGTCGTGGCCTTTGGCAGTGTCAGAGGTTTGGGACAAATTGATGTGGGATTAAGTTATGAGGATAGGTTTCTTGATTTATGGCCTTTAATGGTCTTGGGTATAGAAAGTGTAGTGGCTTTTGCTGTGGCTGGCCTTGTTTTGGATTGGAGTATTAATCAAAAGTGGATAAAATCTTTTCCTTCTGTTCCTTCTCTACCTAATGAAGATGAATAAATATTTAGGGCGTTGGTGAATTACTGTATGATATTAACCTTAATTACTTAGGGCTTGCTGATTAAATATAAAAGCATTGACATATAAAGACAAGTGCCTTTTTGGGAACGAAAAAAGTGCGCCTGTTTCAGCTCTTCACGCTCAAAAAGTTAGTATTTTAGGCGCATAGTTGGGCAGAAAAATCATTCTTACAAAACGCCCGCTCCTACTTCCTCGCTCCCGACCCTTTTCTCCTGTCTCCTGTCTCCTGTCTCCTGTTTCCTACCCCTACTAAAATACTTTTTCAGCAAACCCTACTTAGGAGTCAGGAGGACCGAGTCAGGAGAAAGAAATGTGCTTTTCGGTCAATTCAGTAAAGACAATATCTAATCTTGCCATTCAAATAATTACTCTTAATTTACCTAAATTACTGATTTCATACCTCCAATCACCAATGGCATATTTAGCAATAAAAAAGCGGATAATTTTTGGTAAATAATCACAAAAATTTTATCAAAATAGTTGATATTTTTCTTTGGTATTGGAGAAAAATGAAGCAATCCGATTGCTCTTTCTCTAATCCTAAATAATATGTAATTTCTGGGCAGATATTCACATTTTTTAGACGGATTGCTATGATAATTTTAGAGATTTACTCTAGGTTATATTAATCAACTGTAGTCACGCAACATTTTTTTGATTTCCATATTATGTAACTCTTCTTGACCAATCATGGTACGAGCATATTCTTCTAAATATATACTTGCGTTTTCTACAACTTGCAAGAAGCTTTTATATAGTTGTAAAGCTTTAGCTTCATGGTTAAGGCTTTCCTTTAAAAGGTCTGGTACTGAATGTTGATTTGTTTCTTCAATTGGAGCAACTTTTAATGTTGGGTGACCTTCTAAACCTGTTAATATTTCTCCTGCTTGTTGAGCATGAAGTAAAGATTCATTTGCTTGGGCTTGAAAAAATTGTACAATTGGTATGCGATTAGGTCCTGTTACCATTAGGGAGTAGTGAGTATAGCGCACTACTCCTGCTAGTTCAAATTCCATAATAGAGTTTAATAACTCTACAGCTTTTTCTGTATTAAGTTCTATCATTTTAGTTTCTCAAGTCTTAATTTTTTCTGCTTAATTTTCACTTCTGAATTATATACATTTAATCAACAAAATACATTATTTTAACTTTTATTTAAGGATGAAAGATATTAATTTTCTCTATAGATAATTTCAATACAAAACCTTTTTCTACCCCTACTACTAAGTTACTACTAAGTAAATAAGGAATATATTAGTAGGGGTAAATAGTACAATTAAAAAAAACTTTTTTTAAATTAATTGTCTTCTGGTACTGGGGTAGGTTTTGCCACAGTTATATCATTCTTCACAAAGTCTAATTGTTGAGGACTAATAACTTCTTTGACCGCCAGTTCATTAATATCTTTGTAAGGACGATTTTCTTTAATTTTTTCTGGTAGCTCCGGTATGTTTAACTTGATTGCTAATTTTTTTAAGTCTGAGTCTGAAGCATCATTTATATCTATTTTGCTCATGTTGTCAGTAGCAGTAGATACTGGTGAATTTAAACTATTAGGACTAGCGTTAGGATCTACAGTTGGAGTAGTTGTATTTGCACAGGAACTCATGGCAATTAAGCTAGCAATAATTCCAGATAAGGATAGAAAACGAAAGTGATTCATCATATTAGTTAAGTAAATTTTTTGGCTCATGCTAAGACAATTAAATATTGTAAGGGGTCTCAAAAATATTGACAATTTTTTACATATTAGTTTTTTTTATTTTATCTTTATTAAAGTCATAATCCTATCATCTTATTTTTGATAGTAATAGTTATTAACTCAAAGTTTAAAAGCAATTTTAAATCTTTAAAAGATAAATAATGACAGAGGTGGCTAAAAGTGAATAACGAATGGGTGTGCTATTTGATTTCTCTGGCGTTGCTACTATAACCATCTCTCCACCCTGCAATACTTCTCAGACTTATGGGTAAGGGATAGCTTTGAAAGGGGGAATGCCTTCTGCCTTATTCAAAAAAAATTTTAAAACTTAATTATTATTTTGTCCACATATAGCATTACACAAATAGGTTAGGGAAATTATAAACACTCAAACTCAGTCAGGGATTGCTTCTGACTTATGACTTCTAACTTCTGACTTGCGCTACGCGCTATAATGCCCTCCCCAGGGATTGTTAATTTTTGTAAAAAAGTGTTTACTAAATAACAGAGATGTGTATGAAAGAAGGCCAAAAAAGTAAGCAACATAGATTTTGAGAGAAATAGTTACTCATGTCCATAATTCTCTATAAATCAAAATCCCATGGCTAAAATTTTCTTACTTTCAACATCCTATCTGTACAACTGTAAAAGTAATGAAGATGAGAAAACAGCTGTTAATATGGTCAACATTGGCCTTTGTCATCCCTAGTGCTTTACTCAGCAGTTGTCAAACCCAAACAACTGAAACTGAGACCGAGCAAACCCAAACAACTGACAATACTCCAGGTACTCTCAAACTTCGTGCCAACGGAGAAGACTTTGTCAGAGAAGGTTTCGTGACTAAAGATGGGTGGAAAGTGACATTTGACCAACTTTACGCGAATTTAGTGGAAGTCACTGCCTACCAAACAGACCCACCCTATAATGCTGAAACGGGAGGAAAACCAGAGGCAAAAGAAAAGGTCATTCTTGCTCAAACTAAAACAGTAGACTTAGCAGAGGGGGATGAAACTGCGGAAGCTATTTTGGTAAGTGAGGTATCTGCACCTCCTGGTCGCTACAATGCCATCTCTTGGAAAATGCCCAAAGCAACGGTTGGCCCTGCTCAGGGTTATTCTCTATTAATTAATGGCACAGCAACTAAAGATGGTCAGACTATACCTTTTACCCTCAAAATTGACCAGGAGCTAGAATTTACCTGTGGAGATTTTGTTGGAGATGAGCGTAAAGGTATTCTCCAAGGTGGAGATACCGCAGAATTGGAGGCAACATTCCATTTTGACCATCTTTTCGGTGATAGTAATGTGGCCTCAGATGAAGAAATTAATCAAGAAGCATTAGGTTTTGCACCTCTAGCAGCGATCGCCGAAGGAGGAAAAGTTGAAGCAGATATGGCTACATTGAAAAGCAAACTTTCCCCTGCTGACTATCAAAAGTTAATGGCAATTTTACCCAGTTTGGGTCATGTCGGTGAAGGCCATTGCCATGAGTCATTAGTAAGTCAAAATTAAAAAGTCAAAGATAATTTTTGTCTATTGCCGCTACGCGGAAGTTAAAAGTCAAAAGTCATGCATCGAGTGCGTAATTCTGAGGACACCTCAGAATGTAAGACGCACTCAATACAGTCAAAAGTATTGATTGGTAAGACTTTTAGGATTTTGTAACTGGTTAGTTATTTCTGCCATCCTGCACTAGTAATTTATTAGACTTTTAGCCTTGTAAGAAATCTCTTGAAGAAGGAGACAGGAGACAGGAGACAGGAGACAGGAGGAAAATTACATGGGGATTCTCACCCCAAGTAATTTTGAACACCGTGTAGACGGTGGGGTATTAAACCCACAAAGAAATCTAATAAATTAAATTGGGTAATTTAGTAATTCGGGATTTTCTATAAAATAAATCCTATTTCATTGTAAATAATGGCAAGATTACTAAGGTAAAAATTATACATAGGTAAAATATGAAATGGCAATTTGCTATTCCTTTAATATTTTTATCTTCAGTAAGTTTACAGGGAAAAGCCATCGCTCATGGAGTGAAAATTCAACACCAAATTACTCAGGCAATTAAGATTAATGCTACTTACGATACTGGCACTCCTTTACCTAATGCTTCTGTCACAGTTTATGCTCCTATCGAACCAAATAAAGTTTGGTTAAAAGGCACAACTGATGAGCAAGGAAATTTTATTTTTCACCCTGATTCTTCTCTGTCTGGAACTTGGGAAATTAAGGTGCGTCAAGCTGGTCATGGTGGGCTGGTCAGTATTCCTTTTCAAGTAGATGAATCTAACAATTATCATAATCATAATGTCAACAACAATCACAAGTATTTAGCCAATATTTCTAATGATTATAATCCGCTGCAAAAAGGATTAATGATCGGTTGTACTATGTGGGGTTTTGTGGGAACTACTTTATTTTTCTGGCGATTTAAAACTCAATATCGACCACAAGAAGAACATTAGAATAATGCAGTAATCTTCTGTCAATATTTGATAAACATTCAGCTATTAGCTGTCAGCTGTCAGCTCTCATAAGGGGTTTAAATGAATATAGACTTTAAAGCCTACTTTGGTAGTAAGTATAAATTCTGCCTCAATTAATAAAGCTTTGATCTAAAACTAAAAGCAATAGCTGTTTGTGTAGCATCCCGCAGGGAAGCGCTGAAGTGCTGACGGCTGTTTGCGCAGCATTCCGCAGGAAATGCTTATAATATATGACCTTTGTCAGGATAATTTTAAATCTTCAATAATGCACATTTCAGAAGGTATTTTGCCTGCTCAACTATGTATTAGTGGCTATGGGATTACTTCTTTAATTACCTGGTATTCTCTACGCCAAATTAATCGTTTACCAAATCCTCAAGCTAGTATTCCTAAAGCTTCTTTATTAACAGCAGCTTTTTTTGTGGCTTCTAGTATTCATATTCCTATTCCACCAGCTAGCGTTCATTTAGTATTAAATGGTTTGTTAGGAACTGTTTTGGGTTATTATGCTTTTCCAGCTATCCTGGTTGGTCTATTTTTTCAAGCAATAATGTTTGGACATGGTGGTTTAACTACTTTAGGAATTAATGCTTTAATTATGGGAATACCTGCGCTTTTGGCTTATCAAATATTTCAGCTACGTCATATTTTAGGAAATGGAATTAAGGAAAATTTATCTATGAGTATTTTTGGATTTATTGCTGGAGCTAGTGCTATTGGAGTTTCTAGTTTAATATTTTTTACGATAATTATTACAAATATACCTTCTGGGTTTGATACTGTCTTAGAGCAGAGAGTAATTTATGGATTAATGATTTCTCATATTCCTTTGATGGGAATAGAAGGTATTTTGACTGCAATGATTATTAGTTTTTTGCGTCGAGTTATGCCAGAGCTTTTACCTTCTTAGGACTGTTGTTCAGAAATCTATAAAAAGTCAGAGGATACTGGTTTTTAAATTTGAAAATTATGGGTTGAAACTCTTACTAGAGAAGATGATTATGGAAAATAGGTAAGGGAGAAAATTTCATAGGTTATAGCAGAAGGAAGAAGACATAAGTAATAAGGAAAAATCTGGCGTTGTCTGAGTTTTAAGTTTTTGATATGTCCTCACCTTTCCTTCGACTACTATATCCTTCAAATCAATCTTGAATAACTATTAGTTAGTCATTTCAGTTATCAGTTATCAGTACCGACCGCTGTTTGCACAGCATTCGGTAGGAAAGCAAGAAGCTTGAAATCTGAAATATTCTCTTTCTCTTGGTCGATTTGATATGGCGAGGAGACCCCTTCTTACAGACCCGCTCCCCTGTTAGCGTTTGCGGTAGCATTCCGGAACGGAAAGCTTTGCGGTAGCAAACGCCACCCCACCCTACGGGAAGTTCCGAAGATCGACCGCTGTCTTGGTTGATTGGATATGGCGAGGGGACTTCGCCATCCCTCAACCGCTTTTTATCCCCTTAAAAGGGGAGACTTGAGGTCAGGACTTTTCGGTGATAGTTAGTCAAATTTTTAACTACAACTTTCTTTTGTTATTTGTTCCTTTGTTTTCAAAGTTAGGTGTTAGATTGAGCAGTAAACTTTTCTCGTCTACAGCTAATAGTAGTTACCATAAGGTATTAGGTAATACCAAGCGTGGAAAAAGCAATGCTACAAAAAAAACTGAAAATTATGCCTAAAAAAAACTTCTCCAATCCTATAATTTACCTATTTCGATTTTTTTCTCATTTGTTTATGCGTGAAAAAAGAATACTTAACTTAGGTGACACTTCAATTATTAAGTAATTAACGCAGACTGAATAACTTTTTTGATAATTAGCACGCCAGTTATTGTTAATTATTCTTATGTTTACTACTCCCCCTATTCCACTCCTGGGAGGGGGAGGGACTAGGGGTGGGTCGCCTACTGCCCCGCTCAAAAAGGAGAGGAGACAATAATTATTAATTGTGGAAAATCTACTACCTAATACCTACTATAGTAATGAAATTTGCTCTAGATGAATATGCCAATTTAAACTCTCCAATACATCGGTGGGATGTGAGATATAAACTTATTGGTTTAATGGCATTAATGTTTGCTTTTGCTACTGTTAAGAATTGGTATTTAATTCCATTAATGCTCTTAGTAACAATTCTGCTTTATGGAGTTTCAAACCTACCTTTATCATTTTTAATTAGTCGATTACGTTATCCAGGGTTTTTTTTGTTAGGAGTAATCGTATTATTACCTTTTTTATCTGGTCAAACAATTATTTGGCAATACGGATTTTTGACAATTCGTCAGGAAGGATGTCTGGCAGTTATATTAATTGTTAGTCGTTTTTTTGCCATTATGACTACTTGTTTAATTTTATTCGGTACAAGTTCGTTTTTAACAACAATAAAAGGGATGAGGCAGTTAGGAATTTCTCCCATTATTACCGATATACTGTTGTTATCTTATCGTTATATTTTTGAAATATCTAATCAACTTAGTATGATGCTTAAAGCTACTAGATTAAGAGGTTTTCAACGAAACAAATTTAGTTGGAGAAATTTATCAGTTTATGCTGCTCTTACAGGTAGTCTTTTAGTGCGAAGTTATCAACAAGCAGAACGAGTTTATCAGGCAATGTTGTTGCGCGGTTATGGCAATGTGTTGCACAATGAAAATAATAGAATATATTTCAGTTATACAAACAATCTTAAATATAGCTCTGACTCAATATATCTATTCCTATCTCTGATAATTGCTGCTAGTTTTACCATGGCAGAAATATTTTTTTTTACTGTTAATAATTAGTCATTGATAAAATGCAAGACGATTACCCAAAAGCTGGAGTCTATGTTAAAGATTTATTGTTTGAATATCCACAAAATGAACCGATTTTACGGAGTCTTTCATTGACAATTAAGCCTGGAGAAAGAGTCGCTTTGTTAGGACCTACAGGTACAGGAAAAAGCACTTTGATGGAAATTTTAGTAGGCTTAAAAAAACCTGTATCTGGTGAAATTTGGATTCAAGGAATTCTTCTAGAAGAAAAAACTTTATCTCAAGTACGTCGTCAAATAGGTTTTTGTTTCCAAAATCCTGATGACCAACTATTTATGCCTACGATTTTAGAGGATATAACTTTTGGTCAGCTTAACTATGGTTTATCTCCAGAAACTGCTACAGAAATTGCTCATAATTTGTTAGTAAAATTTGGTTTAGAAAAGTATGCAGATCGATCTGTATATGAACTTTCAGGAGGTCAAAAAAAATTGGCTGCTTTAGCCGCTGTTTTAGCATTAAAACCAGAAATTTTAATATTAGATGAACCCACTAATGGTCTAGACCCTTTATGGCGAAAAAATTTAGCTAAAATCATCTTACAATTACCAGTTAAAATTATATTAATTGCTTCCCATGATTTAAACTGGGTTGCTAAAGTAACTCAACGTGCTTTAATTTTGCAATCTGGTCAAATTCAAGTAGATACTTCTACTCAAAATATTATTCAAGATAGTTCAACTCTTGAATACTACGGTTTACCCATTGATTATTAAGAAGGTCTTAGGTAGTAGGTGGTAGGTCTTAGGGAAAAGCATTGGCAGTCCTACAACTCACATTCCGCACTTCAATTTGTAACATTAAAAGTAGTAGAAAAATCCGTAACTTGGTAGGTATTTATACTATATAGCTCCTACATTTGACCTTTCTCAGCAGTCAGATTTTCAGGAAAATACTAAGTATAAATACTCAATTACTTACTCCTATTGACCACTATATATAATTGTCTCCTGTCTCCTATTCTTCATATTATATGATGTCCGGATAATTAGTGATCAGAAAACTCTCTCCTTCTTCTCCTGTTCTTCTTCTTCCTTCTTCTTTCTTCCCTCCTGACTCCTGAGGACTGACTCCTGAGGACTCCGTAGTTATTTATTTATCACTGTTCAACCGGACATGATATTATTCCAGGTCTCCCCATCTCCCCACCTCCCCATCTCCCCATCTCCTTCCTGACTTTTAACGATGAAATTTGTGCATTGTTTCCTGATAAAGAAGTAAGGCAAAATCTTTAATAATTTCCTCATTTTTAAAATGATGTCCGTACTTTTTCTTTGCTGTTTCTATGCAAATTTTCATAATCTCGGATGATTCCTCAATATAGTTAACTATCACCTGTTTTTGCTCTTGTTTTGGATGATGATGTCTGAAGTCTGGGTGTATATGATGTCTGAAATCTGAGTTTAAGGGAAATGTAGTTTCTGCAGTTATTTTAATATCTTTTCCTACTGGATGAACTATTTTTTTACCCCTTCTTTTTTGAACTTCTTCAGCAAAACCAGATGAAATTATACCTGCTGGTAGAGCGAAAATTCCTATACCTAAAAATGCCATAGCGGCACTTAATAATTTGCCTACATGAGTCGTAGGATAAACATCTCCATAACCCACAGTTGTTAAAGTTACCACTCCCCACCACATAGTCTCTAAAATGCTAGAAAATTTTTCTGGTTGTGCTTCATTTTCTGCAAAAAACATGAGACTTGAAGCAAAGACTAATACAAAAATGACCACTAGCAATGTAGCTATTAATTCCTCTTTTTTTAGAACTATAACTTTCAGAATGGTACGCAGTGACTCAGAATATCTACTGATTTTAAATAAGCGAAATAAACGCAGTAATAATGTAAATTTTATAAATCCTAAACCGGGAAATAATACTTGTAAATAAAACGGCAAAATAGCGATAAAGTCTATTATGGATAAGGGGGTAATTATATACTTTAGTCTACCACCAATGGGATGACGATATTTAGGATTAATTGTACATACCCATATTCTGATAATATATTCTAAAGTAAACAATACAGTTATCATTATTTCGACTAATTCCAAATCTTTAGAATAAATATCTGAAAATCTGGGAGAAGTTTCTAAAATAAACGCACTGACACTAATGCTTGTTAAAATAGTAATCAGCAAATCATCTAGCAAACTTAAAATATTTTTCTGGTCTGAATATTCAAAAATATAGTAAATTTGTTCTTTCAAAGATTTACGTCTTTTCTCTATCTTCATCATTTTTTTACTAACAAAGTTAATGTTTACATTGATTTTTTTTCTGAATTTTTAAGAAGGGAATATGGAATAACGGTGCGACCTAGCGTCGGCGAAGTGCGTTAGCTCCTTTATCAGAGACTAGAAGTACCTGGTAGTGCATCAAGAGAGGAATCAGGGAAACGGAAGTCAGAAGTCAGAAGTTAGAAGTTAGAAGTCAGAAGTTAGATTTGAGATGACTAAAAACTTTGACAATACAATAGTTTCAGGCAATTATTTAACATTTAAAGTTTGAAACTATTTGTGAAATTCTTAAAGTTAATTGGTATAACCATAGTGGTTTAGGAATTTTTTTTGAGTAAGCATTTTTTTGGCGCTGCGCTTTTAGAAAAAGAGGATTTATAATAGTTTAATTTTATTCTAGCAATAAAGATTTCCATATTTTTATCTTTTTCTTTTTGGTTTAATACTCTGCCATCTATACGGTTTTTAAAATTGCTTGTGATTTGAGTCCTCATCCACTTTTTCCTTCTTCAAAGCAAAATGTATTTACTAATAATTTCAAATATTTGATTCAAAATTGTGACTTTTAATACTTATTAATTGATGGCAATAAGTTAAAATTTAAAATTGTATTTTGCCCTTATTCTCAGTAGAAAGCGAAGTGCTAAAAGTTAAGCATTCAGCCGTCAGCTATCAGCTATTAATGTTGGGAAAGGTAAAAGCAATTGAGAAATTGAGAAAGAATAAAAAGTTACTGCCAAAGTCTCCTTCCCCAACCTTACAAGTAATTATTCATTATTAATTGCTGTTTGTGTAACCTTCCAAAGAAATAGCTTACTACTAATGGCTGAATGCTTACGCTACAAGTTAAGTTATCTCTATGTTTTTCCACAGAGAAAAAATTAGACTGATAGCTGAGGTGCAAATTTCTATAGTCAGACATTACAACATTTCCTGCCATGGCAGTAGGTTGATATAAATTCACCTAAAATACTAATTTTTCTTGATTTACAAAAAAACAATATTTATCAAGTTAGTCATTTTTCAGTTCACCAAAATTATTTAGTATTTCCATGAAATTTAGCAAAAAAATTTTGATGTTAAGCGACTAACTTAATTTTTATAACTAAGTTAAGTAGTAGTGCCAAAAAATTTGTATATAATTTCCTCTCTAAACGTTACATACAGAGAAGTTCATACACAATTAATTTTGCTGAAATACCTATACTAAACTTTTTCAGGACTTACCTATAACCATCACTTATGGTAGGAGCTAACGGCCGTTATACCAATTTAAAAAAAGAATCCTATACTTAAGTGACACTTCAATTATTAAGTGATTAACAATAACTGGCTAATAATTTTCTTGATAATTAGCACGCCAGTTATTGTTAATTATTCTTATGTTTAATTCTCCCCCACTCCCCCACTCCCCCACTCCCCTACTCCCCCGCTTCAGAAAATGTAGCAAATATTTATCAAATTGGTATTAACCCACTACAAATGATGTATAACTTCGTCTTTTGTGTACGTCCTGTTTTCTTTTTGTAGCCTAAAAAATATAGATAAAATACTTCTTTTCTGTAAAAAAACTATTTTTTTATTTATTTAACCGAAAATAAATCTTTTCTTAACCTCCTGGAAATATTTATTTAATGTTCACCCAATAAGATGTCATGGGAATTAGTAAAAATTTCCAATTTATTTATAGAGCAAAGTTGAAAGAGTCAAATAGACATTTCAGCTTGTTCAGACATTTTGATTTAGATTGATTCCTAAAAATCAACTACGAGGCATATTTCTTGACTTTATTTTCATGCCTTAGATAAAATCTTTCTATTTTTTATCAAATTTCCAAATAGAAAATCAATCTAAAACATCAATGTAAATTTTCAGGTGAGAGGAGTATCAAATGGCAGAATTAAAAGGCTTTGCTGTATTACCAGCAGACACATTTGCAGCAGGTCCCCCATCAGGGAACTTCATTAATACAGATAATCGAGAAACACCATTCGATAGTCAACCAGTACAAGGATTTAGTGGCGTTCAATTTGCTCCTGGTAGCGAAGATGGCAGTACTTATTGGTTTCTCTCTGATAACGGTTTCGGTTCTCAAGGAAATAGTGCAGATTATTTGCTCAGACTATATCAAGTTGACCCCGACTTTGCTGGAGCAGAAGATGGTGATACTAGCGTTGAAATTCAAGATTTTATTCAACTAGCAGATCCTAATAATCTTATACCATTTGATATTGTCAATGAAGATACAAGCGATCGCCTCTTAACTGGAGCAGACTTTGATATTGAATCTTTTGTTATAGATAATGATGGAGATATTTGGATCGGAGACGAATTTGGGCCTTACATTTTACACTTCGATAGTACGGGAACTTTACTAGAAGCTCCTATTGCCACACCAAACCCGATCGAACTCAACACTCTTAACGGCCAAGATCCTCTAGTTATTGCCCACAGAGGTGCAAGTGGAGACTTACCCGAACATACTTTAGCAGCTTATGAAGCGGCGATCGCCGCAGGTGCAGACTTCATCGAACCCGACCTCGTAACTACTTCTGACGGTGTACTTATCGCTCGTCACGAACCACTGCTAGATGATACCACTAACGTTTCTGAAGTATTCGGTTCAGAACGCCAAAGCACCAAAATTCTTGACGGTGAAGAAACAACTGGTTATTTTGCTGAAGACTTTACTCTTGCAGAAATCAAACAACTACGCGCCGTTCAATCTCGTGACTACCGCGACCTTAACTTTGATGGGTTATTTGAGATTCCGACATTAGAAGAAGTCATCGAACTCGTTCAAAGAGTAGAAGCAGAAACAGGTGTTCAAGTTGGTATCTATCCAGAAACCAAACACCCTACATTCTTTGACGAACAGAATTTATCTTTAGAAGAACCCTTAATTCAAACCCTGCAAGATACAGATTTTACCGACCCTGATCGTATTTTCATCCAGTCCTTTGAATTTGCTAACTTAATTGACTTACAAGGACAATTAGATGATGCAGAACTCGGAGATATTCCTTTAGTTCAACTATATGGAAATACTACCGAAGGAGCTAATCCTGAAGCTGGGTTCTCCTTCCCCTTCGATATCCGTTTTAATGTCGCTGAAGGTAATGACTTAGTAGATATTTACGGTCAAGAATTCCTAGATGCAGTAGAAGTTCCTCTCTCTGAAAATACAGTTTATAGCGACCTCGATAGTGTAGAATTTCTAGAAGTTATTGGCAACCTTTATGCAGAAGGTGCAGGACCTTGGAAGAATAACATTCTGTTGCGGGAATCTCTGGATACTCCAGTCGATGCAAACGGAGACGGAGAAGCAGAAATCAGGTCTCAGTTAACAGGAGAAATTACTTCCTTTATTGAGGACGCACACGATGCAGGTTTACAGGTTCACCCCTATACTTTGCGGGATGAAGAACGTTTCCTGACTCTTAACCCCGATGTTGAGGAATTTAATACCCCGCAAATAATTCTCAACGCCCTAGTAGGTATAGAGCGCCCCGGTGGAAATGCCGCTCTTTATAGCCGTATCGATTCCACTCAAACTGATGAAGAAAATAATACGGAAGCATTCTTTGACTTTACATTAGATCTAGCAGAGTTAACCTTCGATCCGAATACAGGAATAGTTTCTTCGCCAGCCATTCCCTTGTTTGTTGCTCCCGAATTCGCCGAAGAAATAGGCAACCCTGACTTAGCAGGTGTAGAAGCAGGTTTTGGCGTGAACAATATTTTGTTAGAATTCAATGAAGAAACTGAGGAGTTCGTCACAGTTGGTGGTCCCGACTCCGGCAGCATCTCCAGTGTGTTTATATCGGAAGACTTTTTGGATACTAACGATCTGGAAATTGTTCAGGAAAGTGGTACTGTCGATCCAATTGTCAATGGAGTTGACACTGATGGATTCCTTGGTTTTGGTTTTGCCTTATCAGAAAATGCTGCTGCTACTTTTGTCGTCGATCCAGACTCAGGTCTACTTCTTCCCACCGGTGGACCATTTGTCGCTGATGGTTCTTTTTCCTTCTTGTCTTTAGGAACAGGAACACCTCAAACTGCCGAGGAAGAATTTGAACAACTCATCGAAATTGGTGCAGATGGTTTCTTTACGGACTTCGCACGCACTGGCGATCCGGTTCGAGATGCTCTAGTTAGTGATGAAGTTCGCTCCCCTCAAAATCCTAATCTCAATGATTTTAATACCCTCGACGGTAGCGCACCAATAGTTATCGGACACCGGGGTGCAAGTGGTGACTTCCCAGAGCATACCTTAGAAGCTTATCGTTTAGCGATCGTTCAAGGTGCGGACTTTGTTGAACCAGACCTCGTAATTACTTCCGATGGTGTCCTCATTGCTCGTCACGAACCACTGCTAGACGATACCACCAACGTTGCTGAAGTATTCGGTCCAGAACGCCAAAGCACGAAAATTCTTGACGGTGAAGAAAAAACTGGTTACTTTGCTGAAGATTTCACCCTAGCAGAAATCAAACAACTGCGTGCCGTTCAATCTCGTGACTTCCGCGACCAATCTTTCAACGGTGAGTTTGAAATTCCCACCTTCCAAGAAGTTATCGAGTTGGTACAAGAAATGGAAGGTTTTGGGTTTGAAGTTGGTATCTATCCAGAAACCAAACACCCGACATTCTTCGATGAACAGGGTTTATCCTTAGAAGAACCTCTAATTCAAACTCTGCAAGATACAGGTTTCACCAACCCCAACCGTATTTTCATTCAGTCCTTTGAAGTTAAAAACCTACTTGAACTGCGCAACGAAATATTACCTGCTCAAGGTCTCGAAAACCTAAAGCTAGTGCAGTTGTTCGGTGACATTGAAGATGCCTTCATCAACGAAGGTGGCGGTGGGTTCTCAGTACCTTTCGACTTCGTTGCTAATGCCGAGGAGTTTGAACCCAGTGATATTGATGCTATCGCAGATCAGGTCAACTATGCCACCTTCACTGGTAGTGCTTTTAGCGTAACCCTTTTAGCTGAGAAAAATCCCGGACCTGGAGCTCCCCAAGAGATACTCGATCAGTTTGGCAACCTCCAAGATACTAACCAATTTATTCTACAGGATGCCACCAATCCCGATAACACTGTCGTTCTATTTGCTGGTCCAGACAGCGCACCTAAGTCCATCGAAGTTACTATTAGCGAGGCAGGTGTAGTTGCTATTAATGGTGATGAAGTTGCCAATAACTTTAGTCAGCAAGTTCACTTTGGCCTAATAAACAGCTTGCCCATTGGCGATCCTACCGGATTAGGAGCCGAAAGTTACACCTTTTCAACTAACAATGCTTTGAATCCAGAGAGCAATCCTCAGTTTGCTATTTATTCCGAAGTTGAAAACGAATTCATCATTGCCGCCGAGGAGTTGCCCTTTGCTAATTCCAATCAAGACTTTGACGACATGATAGTTAAAGTTACTGGGATTGAACCTATAGGAGCAACTCAGGCTGATATTTCCTTTAATCCTGAAAGGCTACAACCTCTCCTAGAAACTGCTAATACTCGTGCTATCTACGGCAACCTAGCTGACCTAATTGACTTCTCTAGTGTTCCCACCTACGCCGACCTAGCAAACGCGGAAGTCATTGAACTTATTGGCACTTACGCTGAAGGTTTAGGACCTTGGAAAAACAGTTTCTTGCTCCGGGATGATATAGATACACCCGTTGATGGTGACGGTGACGGTAATGCGGAAATTACCACTCAATTAACTGGGGAGGTATTACCACTAATAGATTGGGCACATGATGCAGGTTTGCAGGTTCACCCCTACACTTTGCGTGATGAAGAGCGTTTCCTTACTCTCAACCCTGATGGTACACCTCAAACTCCTGGAGAAGAATTTGAACAACTCATCGAAATTGGTGCAGATGGTTTCTTTACTGACTTCCCTGCTACTGGCAGCATAGTTGTAGAGCAATTTATTGATGAACCAAATATACGGACTTCCCGTGGTTATGAAGGTCTAGCATTCAGCCCCGATCGCGAAACTTTCTATCCTTTATTAGAGGGTGCAGTTGTTGGCGATCCAGATAATGCCCTCCGGATATATGAATTCGATCCTGAGTCTAGCTCTTTCACCGATCTAATTGGTTTCTATCCTACCGATGTACCAGGTCATGCCATTGGTGATTTTACTCCCATCAATAACGACGAATTTTTAGTCATTGAAAGGGATGGTCGTCAAGGAGATGCAGCTGAATTCAAGAAAATCTTTAAGATTGACATTTCTGTAGTTGATGATGAAGGTTTTGTTGAGAAAGAGGAAGTTGTAGACTTACTAAATATTGACGACCCCAACGACCTCAACGGAGATGGCGACACTACTTTTGACTTCCCCTTTGTTACCATTGAGGATGTGTTAGTTCTTGATAAAGACACTATTCTGGTTGCCAACGACAACAACTATCCTTTCTCCATTGGTCGGGGACCGGATATTGATAATAACGAGATTATTCAGATAGACCTAGACGAACCTCTAAACTTAGCACCAGGAATAGGAGTTGCTATTCCTACAGTCAGTATTGACGTTGAACCTGAGACTGTTGATGAAAATGGAGCAGAATATTCTTTAACTTTCAACTTAAATGTACCTGCTCCAGAAGGTGGTTTACGAGTAGTTTGGTCAGAAACGGATACTGATAATGCTTTTGGCGATATAGAATTTCCTCCTGAGCTAACCAATGCTTCTAACCTAGAAGAACTTGAAGCAGTAGGTGATGAACTCGCACGTTCTGCTATTACTATTGATGCAGGGGCAACTACAGCAACCGTTACCTGGACAACTATTTTTGATGGTGAAGATGAAGATGATGAAACTACAACCATTGAGTTGCAACCAGAAGATGGTTATGTAGTTGATACAGAGAATCAAGTAGGTCAAATCGTTATTCAAGATACAGATCCTAATGAAGGTCAGTCAATTACAGGTACTTCCGAGGGAGACGTTCGCCGTGGTGGTAATGGAGATGATACTATTATCGGTTTGAATGGCGCGGATACCTTAGTAGGTAGTTTTGGTGACGACGAAATTATTGGTAGTCGTGGCAGTGACTCCCTGTATGGTCAGGATGGTAACGATGTACTTCAAGGTCGTCAAGACAACGATCACCTATTTGGTGGTGATGGTAATGATGTGTTGAATGGTGGTCAAGGTCGCGATCGAATCAATGGTGGTGCTGGCGACGATACTTTAACTGGTGGTGCAAGTATTGACCTCTTTATCTTCAATAGTAATCAAGAATTTGACTCCGATGATTTTGGTGTTGATACCATCAATAATTTCCAACCAGACCTCAGACCAGATGAAGATGGAAACCAAGGCGATCGAATTCTTCTTGATAAGTCAACCTTTACTGCTCTTGACAGTTCTGCGGGAATTGGTTTCAGTGTTGATAGTGATTTTGAAATTGTTAACAATAATGCTGCTGTCAGTAGCTCTGATGCTTTCATTGTTTACAGTGAAGCATCTGGCGGTCTGTTCTACAATACAAGTGATGATTCTACTCAGTTTGCTATCCTTGATGGTGCGCCCACTATTACTGAGGATAATTTCCAAATTAGGTAAGAAGGTAACATCTTTCAAGTAGTAGAGACAAATCTTTACCTTTATTAGGGAGGTTCCATGGAACTTCCCTATATTTATTTTTGAGACAGGTGAGTTTCTTTTTCTAATAACTGAAATACTCTAGCGATTGCCTCTTGAAATGTATTATATCTGCCAGTCTTCAATAATCTTTCTAAAAATTTTTCGGTAGTCCTGCATGGGTTTTGGTGAAGATATATATTTTTTAATTTCTCCCATACTCCCCTCCACGGTCGGGGTTAGGGGTGGGTCCCCATCTCCCCACACTCTCTCTACCATTACTATGCACCACCACCAATTTTTCTTGTTCGGGGGTTAAGGTAATTTGTCTCATAACTCAGTTTTCTCCTGGACGAGCAATAACAATTTTCAACATATATCTATTCCTCATTTATAAATAAATCATAGAATAAGGGCATATCTTTAACATGACCCCACCTACTGCAAATCTTTGACGATGGAAAAAATCTATCAACTACCACTAGCTCACAACCGTACCACTGAGTTTTATATTCAAGCTGTCGCCTAAACTCATAAAATCACTGGCCTGCACCCACCCCTCTAGCTCCCCTCCTGGGAGGGGATGGGGGTGGGTTACGGTTGGCTAACATACCGCTGAGGTTAAAATCTTCTATAACAACAACCCTGTGGTTTTTAGCTAAATATGTTGTTAATTTATGAAGTGCATGTTTGCGGATGTTAGCTACTCGTCTATGTAATGCCGCTATCTTGAGTTGTGCTTTTCTCTTAAGATTCTGCTTGAATTCTTTGTATTGCTTTCTCGATTTTTTCTGCATCTTCTCCTTTACCTTGTTCTTTTAATAAGTCTCTGGCTTTAGTGAGAGATACTAATGCTTCAGGTCGTTTATTTTCCAAATACAATGCTACCCCTAGTTGATAATGAAGCACTGCTAAGTCTGGTTTGAGGCGAACAGCATTTTCAAATTGGGAAATTGCTTCTGACAAATTATTTTGATTGGCTAGAAGACTGCCCAGATTAGCATAAGCTTCTGCAAATTCTGAATCTAATTCAATAGCTTTGCGGAATGCTGCTTCTGCTGATGTCAGGTCTCCTTCCTTGTAGAGTTTCACCCCACGATCGAATTCTTCTTTGGCTTCTACTTCAAGGGCAATAATTGTTGTGTTCGCTAATTGGGTTTGTTTTGCTCTTGGTTTGAGAGTCGAAGCATCAGCTGAAGTAGTGCTGACGAAGCTGAGTATTATAGCTATGGCCAATAAGTTGTACTTAGATTTTTTATAAAACATTTTTAATAATGCTAGTCGTAATAGTTACTTGTTTCAGCATACTACTTATTTTTAGATTTGATCCCCTCTTTGTGAAATAAACCTTAAGAGAACTCCACTTGTTTAAATTTCTGCTTAAGACTTTTGAGAAATTGTCTACTCATCAGAAATTTGTTCAAAATGAGCATCTTTACTCTTGACTGTTATCTAGGATTTCTTTAAGGCAGAAGAAAATTCTCAATATTTGCTCTTTTTATATCTGTGATACGAGAAAAATGATGGCAGTTTTGTCAAATATTTGTTATATTTTGTAACATGATGCGATATTCATATTTATTCTCGCAGTTGTAGAAAATGTATGGCGATCGCTGAATCTAACAAGGCATATTTGGAGCAATCCAGATAAATTTTTTGTATCTAAATTTACTGATTTTACTCTGAAGTAGGCTCAGTGAATAGTTGTTACTATGAATATGGAGTAAAACTATGGACCAACCGATGGAAATGCCACTGGAAAAGCAATTTAGTGTTCGGTCTTTTGAGACTCAGGTACGCCAGATGAGTTTACAACAAGCTCAAGATTGCTTGGTTCAATTATATGAACAGATGTTGATGAGGGAAACTCTTTACCAACAATTTTTAAAACATAAGTGGGGATTAGAATCTAACCCTGATTTTGACTAAAACGGAAGTTGTCTTAGGGACGACCTCTTTCTCTCACTCAGTTTCAAACTAATGAAAGAGAGTTGGGGATCGTGGGGCGTCAACTAATACTGTTTCACTCAACTCAAAACTTAAAACTAAGATTTTATGAGCTAAGAAGTTTAGTTAACAACAACTTTAGGCGATTGATTATTTAATATTAATATATATTATTTGACATTATTTAAGTGTATTGCTATCAATTTGAAATTATTACAAGTATTAAAAACATCATTGAGTGACTAACTCAAAAATTAAGAATACTCAAGAATACTAAAAAATATTAATAATTGTTTATTAATTAGTCTGGTTGACGCTCTATAGTTGCCTCCATAGCACTATTCAAAGAAACACCACTTAAAATCCCGCCAGTAAAATAATATCGCTCTTGGTCTAAGCGTAGTAAAGTTTCAAAGCCACTACGACGTTGGACATCATTTCCCAGTACCCAATAGCGCTGAATAATTGAATTAATGCCCAGCCATCCTTCTCCTTCTATTTTTCCTAGTTCGCTATGCTGAAGAAGAAACGTATAGTGTCGTTCGTCACTGTCGAGACGTCCTCTGTATTGTAAGATAATGTCCTCACGGTCTTGACTGGGAAATATCAGTTTTGTCACCATAGAGAACCAATCTGTACGGTCCCATGTAACAATAGTCTTACCCTTAACAGTAATTAACATTCCATTACGCTCTAGCCAATTTCCTTCTATTGCCCATTGGCCTGATTCTAGTATAAATGTATGAGCCACAGTGCTATTCCTATGCTCCTAATCCTAGCTTCATTGATACGGCGAGGTGGGAGGTTGACAAAAATTACGTTTTGTGCTAATGGTATGCCAGTCAAAAGATTCAGCAAGATTAGTCCAAAGAAAAAGTCTAATATCTTGATGTTTTGGCTGGTGAAGCATGGGTAAATTGAGTTACCTAGTTCAGTGTTAGCACTATCGATCTATTTTAGACTATCTATACCACTTATGTGTATAAATAATCTAAAAAACAAAAAATTAAAAACTTTAAATATAGGTAGAACTGTCCTTTGTTAGAGTTTAAATTAAAAATTTTTCTCCAACCATCAAACCCTCTTTACCCACAAATAGTAAAAAAAGTAGTAGGGAACAGGGAACAGCAGATCAAAATTTGAAAATTGTGAGGTTTAGGGAAATAATTGATATTACTCTTATATTTTAATTATTTTATTAAATATTAATTATTCGTTACCAATTTGTTTAATGGTTAAATCAAAGGCTTATTTATTTTCGTGGATATGTCTAATATCAAATTCGTTTATTAACAATTAAACTGTCAAGCCCGCGGTGACTGAAACGGAGGTAGCAGGAAGCAATTACGAAAAAGCTAGGCTGAGAATAGCTAAATTTCATCCCAAACTTAAAGATACTAGAACGGATTTCCTACATAAGTTATCTACTGAAATAATTCGTGAAAACCAAACAATTATTTTGGAAGATTTAAACGTTTCTGGTTTGGTAAAGAATCGGAAACTGTCAACAGCTATATAAGATTTAGGATGGAGACAATGCGAGGAGTCAGTCCTCAGTCCTCAGAAGTCAGGAGGGAAGAAAGAAGGAAGGAACAAAAGTAAAGATAATTTCAGTATTTCTTCGGTACTGTCAGTTCTGAAATTTTATTTATAACTGACCCGTCCGCAATTCGTAGCTCCCCCGGAGGGGGAACATGATATAAGATGATTTTCTCGCAGGGGTGATACCCATTACTTAATCTAGTTAAACATTTAGAGTTAGTCAGAAGGGGATTAGTCTGAAAGTTTCATCTCTTGATTTACCAACGCCGAAATTTAATATCCTTTGCTATTTTTTCTCTACCATCAGCAGAGTAAACCAAAGTTCTATAGATTCCAAATTGGTTCTATTTAGAAATATAGGGGGAGTATGGGGAGTGTGGGGAGTACAGGGTCTGGTCTGACCCGACGCTGCAAACTTCACGCAAGAGCTGTATTCTCCTTTCGGACTACACTCGCGCCCCATACCCGAGGGTGATGAAAAATCTACCCTTGTCAGCATGGGGTGATGGAGGTGTGGAGCGAGTATTTTTCAACCTGATTGGTGCGCTACCAGGTGCGCCGTGCGACGGTGAGTGCAGTGCGCCTTGCAGGTTCCCGGCTGTGGGCGGAACCAGCGTCCGCCCGATAGGCACCCCGCCAAAAGTCACGCAACTGCGGTACGCAAATTTTCTCTGTTAGCGTAGCTCCTCCGGAGGAGGAAAGAGATAACCGAAGGGCGCGGGATCGCATCCACTTTTTCCTGTATTGCCTCTAAGTAAGAACCTTTGAGTAACTCAAAAATTTTTACGCACCGCAAAGATACCAAATGGGTTCTATAGTTAGCTAAAGCTATAGCAGATATGGGATTTTATGAGTTTCGTAGACAGCTAGAGTACAAGTGTAAACTATATGGTTCTCAACTAATCATCGCCGATCTATGGTTTCCCAGTTCTAAAACTTGTTCTAACTTTGAAAATGTCAAACAGTCTCTGTGTTGATCAGAGCGTGTATTTCAATCCGAAAACTGCGGATTCATAGAAGATATAGGACTACGCATTCAGGTTAGGACAAGTTAAAATAGATTAGCCAAATAGATATTAACTTTGAGTTACAGGTTCTTTTTCTTGAGCCAAAAACTTCTCTAATTCTGTCAAAGCATCAGCATCAACCTTAGTCTGCATCGGACAGAATTTTGGTCCGCACATAGAACAAAATTCAGCAGTTTTATAAATATCCGCAGGCAAAGTTTCGTCGTGATATTCCTTAGCTCGATCTGGGTCTAAAGATAACTCAAATTGACGGTTCCAATCAAAATTATAACGAGCAGCAGAAAGTTCATCATCCCTATCTCTTGCTCCCTGACGATGACGAGCAATATCCGCAGCATGGGCAGCAATTTTATAAGCAATTAACCCATTTCGCACATCCTCAGCATCAGGCAAACCTAAATGTTCTTTCGGAGTAACATAACACAACATCGCTGTACCATACCAACCTGCCATTGCCGCGCCAATAGCAGAAGTAATATGGTCATAACCAGGAGCAATATCTGTGACTAATGGACCCAAAACATAGAAAGGTGCTTCCGAACACTCTTCCATTTGTTTCTTAACATTAAATTCAATTTGATCCATCGGTACATGGCCTGGACCCTCTACCATAACTTGGACATCATGTTCCCAAGCACGGCGAGTTAATTGACCTAATGTTTTTAATTCTGCCAATTGCGCTTCATCAGAAGCGTCGTGAGTACAACCAGGTCGTAAAGAGTCCCCTAAACTGAAAGAAACATCATATTTTTTGAATATTTCAATGATGTCATCAAAGTGAGTATAAAGAGGATTTTGTTTATGGTGGTGTAGCATCCACTTAGCAATAATTCCACCGCCACGGGAAACTATACCAGTGATACGACTTCTGACTAGAGGTAGATGCTCGATTAAAATTCCGGCATGGATAGTTTGATAGTCTACCCCTTGTTGAGCGTGCTTTTCAATAACATGAAGAAAGTCGTCAGCAGTTAAATTTTCAATTCTGCCATGAACACTTTCTACTGCCTGGTAAACTGGTACTGTACCGATAGGAACTGGTGAAGCGTTGATAATGGCAGTTCTAATTTCGTCCAAGTTACCGCCACCTGTGGATAAGTCCATAACGGTATCTGCACCGTATTTAATAGACAGTTTCAGTTTATCAACTTCCTTCTCAATGTCGGAAGTGTTGGGAGAGGCACCAATATTAGCATTAACTTTACACCTAGAAGCAATGCCAATACACATTGGTTCTAAATTAGTGTGATTAATATTAGCAGGGATAATCATCCGTCCCCTTGCTACTTCTTCGCGGATTAACTCAGCAGGGAGATTTTCTCGTTGGGCCACAAAGTCCATTTCTTCAGTGATGATTCCCTGACGAGCATAGTGCATTTGAGAGACATTTTTGTGTCCACTACGCTTGGCGATCCATTCTGTCCGCATATATTCATTCCTTTAATAAACAGCTTCCCTCCGCTGGTATTAACCAGTCTCAGGTTCTAAGGGTATTTCTCAGCCTAATATCTAGGCACCCCTAGCTTAGTCTTTTACTATAGCACTTTTTTGGGATTGGATTGAGGGTAATCAAAAAGCCCAGTAGGGTGCGTTAATGAAATGTAACGCACCGTCTATCTAGCCTATTCCAAATATTTCGGTGCGTTTCGCTTTCCTACGGAATGCTGCGCGACATGAATGCGCAGCGAAACGCTTTTCATGTCGCGCAGCGTTTCATGTCAGCAACAGCCGAAAACACACCCTACTGTAGGGAAAAGAGACTTATCCTAAATAATACCTCATCATTCAGGAAAGTTGTATATTGACATACTCCCGACGTTGCGCATAGCGCGACAACGCGGGATTCTTCAGTCATGAAAAAAATAACCGCTGTTTCGTGTGAGGTGATGTCCTCCCCCTGTGTTGACATTGATAATAACATGCATACCTCCTAGCTTGTCAAGGGTATAGGAAGGTTTTATTTGTGGAGGTATCCGACTCTTGGCCCTAGCTTTCCCATCCCTCCGCTCCCCTTCGGGAGAGCGCGGGACTTCCCGCCAGGGAAGTTAAAATTCTTTACTTGTTGATTTATGAAGAATTATTAAATTTAGCAGTTCTATAGAACCCCCGATCGTATCTTTGCACGGGGTATGTGCTTTTGGCTGCCGTCCTCAGAACTCAGTCGGTGATGAAGTCAGGAGATTCAGGAACTAGAATAGGGCCAAAAGCGGATGATACCCCGGGTCCTTCGGGTATCTCTTTCCTCCTCCGGAGGAGCTACACTAACAGAAACGCTTTGCGTACGGCAGTTGCTTCAATTCGGCGCGGCATCTATCGGGCAGAACCTGCTGAGGCCCACAGCCCCTTGGGAACCCGAAGGGCGTACTGCACTCACCGTCGCACGGCGCACCAGGTAGTGCACCAAGCAGGTTGAAATTTGCTTCCATCTCCCCATCTCCCCATCTCTTTTTAAATAGATCTCAAATGGGTTCTATAGTGACGGTTAAAACAGGCAAAAACAAAACCAGATTCCGGCAAACCACAATCTACCCGACTAAACTACTTTTGAGGCACCTCCATCGGCGAACAAACAAATTGATAGGGGTAAATAGACAATATTGTTGACTTAATTGGTCGGGAAGAATGGAGAGAAGATTAATTTAGCAGAAGTAGGAAACACAGGGGTTGTGAACAGGAAATATAGTTGAGTTATAAATAATACAAATCATTTTGCACAGGAACTAATTTAATTAAATTAATCCAGCTCAAGAAGCATTTTGAGTCTTTCTAAAACTATAGCTTCTTGTTGACTAATTTTAGGTCCTGTAGCAAATATTCCCTCTCCAGAAGCATTAGCTATTTGAGTCGCTATTTCATAGAGAAATTCTTTGTATTCTTGAGCTTCTTTCGGAGTCGCTTTAAGATGAGCAATCGCTACTGCAGCTTTAATTTTTTCTTCTGCATCTTCCAGAAATTCTGTAAAATTTACTGCATTTTCTATCTCATTTATTCGAGTCGTTTTTTCTGCAATATCTACCAACAAATTATGAACCAGTTGATTATCCTGATAATTTAACTTAGCGTGCTTAATTTCTTTGTTAAAAGTAAATACTTCTTTAACAGCCGAAAAAAGTGTAAATTCAGAGGTAATAATTATCATCGAAACCAAAGTAATTGCTTGCAACAATAACTCCCATTCTGAATTTGTATAATCTGCTTTAGTCGTCATTTTTCTGGCTAATATTTTTCAGATTTTCTTGTAGCTCTGATATAGTAAATATTGACTCAAACTGAAGACCTTCTTTTTGATAAAGTTCTCGACCTCCTTGCTCCCTATCTACAAGGGCAAAAACCCGATGGACTTGATAGCTTGCTTCTCGCAGTCGATTAACAGCTAGCATTGCTGATGCTCCAGTTGTGACCACATCTTCCAAAACAACCACCCTGGCATTAGCTTCTAGTGAGGGTCCTTCTATATAAGCCATTGTGCCATGTCCTTTAGCTTGTTTTCGGATAATTAAAGCTGGTATTGGACGATTTTCATAAGCTGAGACTACACTAACAGCAGTAACTATTGGATCTGCACCTAAAGTTAAACCTGCTACACCTTGAGTATCTTCAGGTAAGATGGACAATAATAACCGTCCAATTGCTAAAGCACCTTGGGGATGAAGAGTGACGTATTTACCATTTATGTAATAGGAGCTACGTTGTCCAGAAGATAAGATAAAATCCCCTTCGCGATAAGCTAAATTACATAACAAATCGAGTAGTTCTTGTTTGATGGTGGTTAAATCAAGAGTAGCTAAGGATGAAATTTGATTTGTCATACTTTTAATTAAAATAGTTCCAAAATATATAATTTTTTGCCATATAATCTCACTGCTATAATATGAGCAATTTAGCCATTCTTGTCCGCACTGTGGCATAGCAATAGACCGCGATGTGAACGTGGCATAAAAAATAGGGCGGCAGGGCATTCCGTCCTTAAAGCACGCGCTTGCCCGACGGAATACCGGGGCTGCGAAACGAGAAGTCCACACTATAGCGTCAGCTTAGTATGGGAGATGTCACCAGTAATAACCTACAATAAATAATAACGTATGGCCATGAATTGGAAAAGCCTTAGTGGCATAATGATTTTTTCAGCGATCGCGACTCTAACATCTGTCCAAATTGCTCAAGCGGGACATCCTGAAGATCCTGTTGGTACATATCAACCTTTTGCAGAAGAGTTTAACGAAGCAAGTCAAAGATATTCTGGTAACTTTTTTGAGAAAACAGAGTTTTTGAATCAAATAGGTCGTTATTTTGGTATATTAAGGTTTCCTGATGAAGCTATTTCTGACGACTTACGCCTAATCAATCAGCTTTATATAGAGGAACAAAGGCGGCAGTTTTCTAGTACACCAGTCATTAGAACTCCTGATTTAGTTAATCCCTATAATTCATCAGTAATGACAGCTCCTCCTTCTGATTCAATTCCTACTTTTGGTGGTAATTAGGTAAGCATTTCCTCCGGAATGCTCCGCAAATAGCCGTCAGCTATTAGCTATCAGCTATTAATTTTGAGGAAGATAAAAGCAACCTTTGAAATTGAGGAAAGAATAAAATTTACTGGCAAAGTTCTCTTCCTAAACCTTAGAAGTAATTACTTATTACTAATTGCTGATAGCTGACTGCTAATAGCTGTTAGCTCCGCATTCTGCAGGAAATACTTACATCCTATCCGCTTTCAAGGAGAGGTAATTAGGGTTTGCTGAAAAAGTCTTTTTGCTCTTTAGTAGGAGACAGGAGACAGGAGACAACCCACCCCTAACCCCTCCCAGGAGGGGGAGACAGGAGAAACGGGGAATGAGCGAGGAGGTAGGAGTAAGAATTGTCCCAAGATTATTCTGCCATAGTCAGCCCAAAATACTAGCTTTTTGAGCATGAAGAGCTGAAAACCATGCACTTTTTCAATACCTAAAAAAGCTAAAACCTTTATCTAGTAATTATTTGAGATTTAATCAGCAAACCCTAATTATTAATTATTAATTATTAATTGTTGAATAACCCCTGGGTGTAATCATCCAATTATTGTAAATATCTGTAGATTCATTACCAATCAAAATTACTGTCAACATATCAATAGAAAACTCCAATAATTTATCCAGACTTGTCAAGGTAATTTCCTCATTTTCTCGATAAACAGACCGGACAATTGCTACTGGAGTTTCCGGTTTACGATATTCTAAAAATATCTTCACAGCTTTAACTAATTGTTCTGTTCTTTTCTGGGATTTAGGATTATAAAGTGCCACAACAAAATCTGCCATTGCCACAGCATTTAAACGCTTTTCTATTACCTCCCAAGGTGTTAATAAATCGCTCAAACTAATAGCACAAAAATCGTGCATCAAAGGCGCACCAACTCTAGCAGCAGCAGACTGTAAAGCACTAACTCCAGGAAATACTTCTACTATCGGAATTTTGCCATCCCAACCTGTGGCTCGAAGTTGCTCTAAAACTAATCCTGCCATGCCATAAATTCCACAATCACCAGAAGAAACTACTGCGACATTTAAGCCAAAATTTGCCAATTCAATTGCTCTTTCTGCTCGTTCTTTTTCTTGAGTAATAGGTAATTTTTCTATGATTTGCCCAGGATTTAATAAGGGTTGAATTAAGTCAATATAAAGAGAATAACCAATGACAACATCAGCAGAACTAACAGCCATTTGAGCTGCGGGTGTCATCTGTTCTAATTTTCCTGGGCCAGTGCCAATTAACAATAGTTTTCCAGTTCTTCCTGTATATTCTTTTTCAGATATAGCCACAGCAATAGTTGCTGCTCCTGGTTCACCTTCTAGACGAAATATTTGCTTACTAACTAATAAATTACCTTCATTAATTTCCTGAAAGTTCGAGGATAAATTGTCAGTATTCTCTTTTGATTCTGAATTAAGATTATCTTTTTCTTCTGGGTTTAATACTCCGTCTTCTACATAGTGTTTATAATTAGTTTTAATTTGAGTATCTATCCATTTATTCATTCCTTCTTCTTTTTTCCCTCTTCCCTCTTCCTTCTGCCTTCTGCCTTCTGCCTTCTTCCTTCTGCCTTCTTCCCTCTTCCTTCTTCCTTCTTTTACCCCTAAAATTGCAGCAGCTTCAGCAACACTAGGAGTTCCTACTTCCTGAGCAACAATATTAGAAGGATTAGGTACTTCAACACAGCTTAATAACTCGGAAGAAAAAGTCTGCAAGGGTAAATCTTGTTCCTGACAAAATTCTACTAACCCTATTTCATCAGCTTTAAGATCGATAGTGGCAATTCCAGCGATCGCTCCTTTTGCTAAATGATTAGTTTGAAATACTTGTTGAATAGCAGTTGCAATTAATTTTTTAGAAGTACCTCTTTCACAACCAACCCCTATCCACAAAACTCGTGGATGCCATTGCACTTTCGGTAAATCTGAATCTGGAGAAAACTGGCGCTTAGTAAAACTAATCCAAATTCTGGCCTTGGGAGTAGGGGATGAGCGATCGCCTATTTCTGGAAATCCAAAATAAAATGGATGATTCTGGGGTAGATGCTCTTGCCACAAGGTCGAACCCACTTCCTGAATTACTTGTACAGTTTCTCCTCTAGCAACTATTCCACTGACTCTATTCCAGTCTCCCTCTCCTCGCTGCCAACCAAAAGGTTTACCCAAAATATCAACACCAGGTAATTCCAAATTATGGGATGCGCCTGTAATAATTGGGGTAGCGTTCAGGAGGCGAGCGAGTACATTAGTTAGTTTATCGGCACCACCTTGATGACCACTACATAAACTAATGACAAATTTACCTGCTTCATCTACAACGACTACTGCTGGATCGCAATATTTATCTTTTAAAAGTGGAGATATTAAACGTACAACTGCACCGCTGGCGAGACAGAAAACTATAGCACTATAGTTTTGCCAAATATTTGCTAGATGATTTTTCAGAGAGTCAGTGTAAATTTCGGCGTTAACAGTAGAATTTGTTGTGTGTTGACAAGAGTCTGGCATCCACAGAGTTGCCCCCATTGTCTGACAAATAGGTTGCAATAATTTTGTTGCTGTGGGAGTTGTGGCGATCGCTGCTATGGGTTGAAATTCTTGGCCAATTAAATTCATGTTTTAGGTATTTGAAATTGGATTTGTTATTTATTCTATGTCCTAAATAACTCGTTCCTTGCTATACCAACATCTTCTCTACAGGGTTTCTATAGCGCTGCGCGCAGGCAACAGCTCCGGAAGGGGGAATAAAAAGCTGATAATATAAGATATGAGCGCAAACCCTAATTAAGTAATTAAAAATAACCGAATAACTTTCCCCGTGTTCCCTACTCAATAGCCAAGTTGAAAAGTTTTTGAGAAATGGTATGGTATTGTATTGGTTGTCCAATTTTTGTCAAATATTGTTGGCCAGTTAAGAAATCTAAAATTTTTATCACAAAAAACACAGAAAAGACTGCTGGGTTAACAAGTTATAACAGTCACTATTACTTTATTTGACATATCAAAAGCTTAAAATATTAGACAACTTAAAATGTAGACCAAGGGCTTTGAGTTTTGTAACTAAAATTACATACAAGTACTTAATTTAGTACCCATAAATAACAAGGAGAAAAAAATGAAGAAAAAGATGAAGCAAAAAACAAACACCATTATTTTAGAGATGGGCACGGCTAAAAGTAAAGATATCCGTGATTTGCAGAGAGGTGAAGGTAAGATATCCAAGAATATAGGAAAAATGATCAAACAACTGAAAGCATCAGGTGAAACCCCAGAAGATGCACAACCTGTAATTATAATTGTCAGGAAAAAAAGGGAAAAAAAAGGACTTTTTGACTAAGTAAGCGATCGAATTACAGCAGATTCCAAGCATATGAAGTACAGATATTAATCATTAAATGTTCTTAGTGCGAGCATCTTGCTCCCGCGGGTGTACCTCACCAAAGTGGAATCCGGTGTATCTAGCTCTTGCTATGGGGTAAGAGCTATAGCGCTACGCGCAAGTCAGAAGTCAGAAGTCAGAAGTCATATAAAATCCGGTAGCATCGGTGTAATAAGATAGTGAATCAGAATTCAGAATCCAGAAATAGATAGGGCTGGCTGATTAAATTTCAAAGCATTGACGGATAAAGGTTTCAGCCTTTTTGGAGGGAAAAAAGTGCTAGCTTTTTGGTATAAAAAGTTCATGCATATTAGTATTGAGGGCAAACAAAGGCAGAACAATCTTGGGACAACTCTTCTTCCTACCTCCTCTATAATTCCCATTCCTCCTGACTCCTGTCTCCTGTATTCCCCTCCTGGGAGGGGGAGGGGCGAGGGGTGGGTTGTCTCTTACCCTCACCCATAAGACTTTTTCAGCAAACCCTAAATAGATAGTTCTCAAATGGGTTCTATGCTATTTGCTAGTGCTACCCACTGCTGCACGCTTAAATCTTCTGCACGAACTTGAGGATTTACTTTTAACTTTTCTAGTAATGGGAAGAGGCGATCGCGTTCAATAACTGCTTTAAGATTATTCCTTAACATTTTCCGTTTACTAGAAAAACCTAATTTAACTAATGTTTCCATTTGTTTAGGATTATTTGCCTGGGGTTCTATTAATTGAGGGCGTAGTCGTATTACTGCTGAGTCAACTTTTGGTGGGGGATAAAATGCTTTGGCAGGTACATCACAAATAAATTCACAGTTGGCTAAATATTGAATTTTTACTGAGAGGGAACTATAAGCTTTTGAGTCTGGTCGAGCGCAGATTCTATCCGCTACTTCTTTTTGTAATAATAAGACGATTAAATCATAACTATTAGCTACAGGTTGGGCAATTGTTCCTAATAGTTTTTCTAGGATTGGTCCGGTAATATTATAGGGTATATTAGCTACAACTTTATTAGGATTTTGGAAAGCTGGAAATTGTGCCAAATTTGTTTCTAAATCTAGGGATAAAATATCTCCTTGTAACAATAAAAAATTTTCTACAGAGCCAATTTTTTTAACTAACTTTTGACATAAATCTCTGTCAATTTCTACTGCAACAACGGAAGCTGCTAGGGGTAATAAACGATGAGTCAGGATGCCTGTACCTGGACCAATTTCTAGGAGGCGATCGCTGTCGGATAATTCAGCAGCTTGGACAATTTTATTGAGAGCTTTGTCACTCCTCAACCAATGTTGAGCAAATCTTTTTCGGGGTTGAATAGTCATTTCAGTTATCAGTTATATAGCAGGGAACAGGGAACAGGGAAAAGGGAACAGGGAACAGGGAATAGTACCTCTGCAATCAGGGGACTGGAACTGAGGAATATTCTCTTTTTTTATCTTCTTAAAAGATTCAGCACCAGACCCAAATTTTTTTGTCATAATATAGCAACCCTAAATGATTTGTGAAAAAAAACTGTAGGGGTTTGGTCTTTTCATCCCATTTTAGCTTGGGGAAAGGAGACCAAACCCCGTTAGATAAAATGTTACAACCTATCAGGATTTACACAAAAATAGTTGTGTTTTTGCCATAAATCACCAATAATTAAGGTTGAAATATTGAAATGTTGTCAGATAGTAATTTGTCTCAATTTGGCTTTTAAAAATCATCTTAAGTAGACAAGCTTTACTAAGTAAAAAAAAGTATGTTACAAAACTATGGTCTATAGGGAAAAGGGAGCAAATATTTGTAGCAAATAATTTGAAATTTTCTGGAGACCGAATTTTCGTGATATATATATATATATATATATATATTAAGTTCTCAAATTTATACTTTTCAAAAAATATCACTTTTTTTGGATAAAATAAAATATGATGTCAATATCCGATCTAGACCAAGAACTAGAAATACTAACTTGTGATGATAAACCGCTTTGGGATACATGGTTATCGATGTTCCACTTCCCTACACTTACTGTTGCAGACGAGCTAGGACTTTTCTCTTTATTAGACAAAAAGCCTGCAACTGCTGAAGAAGTAGCAACAAATTTGTCTTTAGGGTCTCGTGCTACTGAAGCACTTTTAGGAGTAATGACATCACTAGGCTATCTTGTGCAGTTTAAGGGAAAATTCCATCTTACCCAGGTATCACAAAATTTTTTACTTCCTGATAGTCCTTACTACTGGGGTGGTATACTGCATTTTATGCGCGATAACCCTTTGTCACATTCAGAACTGCTAGAGGCTGTCCAAAATGATAGGTCTAGTATTTATGACGAGAAGGGTATTTGGGAAACTCACGAAGCAGATCAAGAAAAGGCTGAAGCTTTTACTAGACACATGCACAGTCAAAGTCTTACTCCTGCACTTGGTGCTGCCTTGAGAGGTGACTTTTTTGGTGTCAAACGTCTTCTCGATGTGGGAGGTGGTTCTGGTGCTTTTTGTTTTGCCTTAGCTCGGCGTTACCCCCAAATGCACTGTACTATTTTAGAATTACCAACAGTATGCGACATAGCACAAGAATATATAGCAGAAGCTGGATTATCTGATAGAGTAGATACTTATGTGGGAGATTTTTTCCAACAGCCTTTTCCTTCTGGGTATGATGCAATTCTCTTCAGTAATATTTTTCACGACTGGGGATGGGAAAAATGTTTACATCTAGCAAAACAAAGCTTTGAAGCATTACCAAGTGGAGGTCGCATTTATATAAGTGAAATATTATTAGGAGATGGAAAAGATAACCCTCCAATTGCTACTTCATTTTCAATGTGCCTGTTTTGGGTTACTGAGGGTAAACAATACACTGCTAATGAGTTTAATCAACTTTTGCAAGAAGTTGGGTTTGAAGAAATATCAATAGTTCAAACTCATGTTTATTATTCACTCGTTAGTGCTAGAAAACCTTAACAAAGTTAGAAGTCATCAAATCCGGTAGTATTGGTATAGAAAAATGTAGAAACCGGGTTTGTTTCAAATACCTAGCACTTAAGGTCTACTTCCTACAAACCCGGTTTATTATCATTTTCTTTGTGGGTTTAATACCCCACCGTCAACGGGGGTGTTCACGCATTACTTGGGGGAGCGAATCCCCATGTAATTTTCCTCCTGTCTCCTGTCTCCTGTCTCCTGTCTCCTTCTTCAAAACACTTGAAAGCAAGGGGATTTGATATAGTTGTTTTTGTAAGAAGCATTTGAACAACCTACAAAAACACTTCAATACACCATTTTAAGCTTGACGTGCCACTACTAATTGCCTATTCCCTTTTTCCTACTGAAGAGATTTCCAAAGATTTTGAATTAGCATTATTTGCTTACCAATTGGGAGATAACGTTCAAGAGACAAAATATTCTGATCATTTTGAAAATCTGCAAAATTCTGCTGAAATGCTGCATAAATTTTCAGGTTCATATTTAATAGTTGATCGTCAACAATATTCAAAATTAATTGTTCTTGATTGTTAAAGTTGTCGTCATCCCTAATAATTAATTTACCAGGACGAAGAGCAAAATCACCAGAATAGTCAAATTTCATCCAAAAATCCACTTCTATATTGGGCTGAGTATTGTCTTGATCAAAATAAATTTTTAAACGCCGTTCCTGAATATCCCATAGGGGATATTCTTTTTTGATTGCAGGATTTGGTTGGATATCAATGTTAGAACGAACATAAATTTTATCTTGAATATTTTTTACCTGATAAATAGCATTGACAAATGTATTTGTACCGCTAACTTCTGGAAGTGACAAATAATTATTAAAATCAATTATTCCTATTGAAGAGAGTAACTGTAAAGCATGAGGCAATTCAAGTAATGGTGGGTCTGTAGTATATGCTAAACCATTTTCTTTAGAAAAATAAATTTCTACTTTATATAAATTAGGAATACTCGAATAATTACTTGAAGTTAGGGAAAGCTTTTGTTTTTTTTCCTTGATAAATTTTTGGATTTCTCGTTTAATAAATTTAGGAAAGTCTGAATAATACCACTGATAAGCTACTGCTGCTTTTATTTCATATTTGTGAATTATTTCTGCGATTTCCAGCATTTCTTCTAGGTTTTTTACAACTGGCTTAGGTAATATAAAGTGTTTCACACCAGCTTCGATATATAACATTACTTGTTCATATACTAATTCTGGCTTTAAAGCTATCTCGATTACTTGTCTGGCTTTTTGTTGGTTATTTAAGTGTTTAAAATAGTTATCATACCATTGACGAAAACTCTGAAATAGATAAGTTTGTGGTTTATTTTTGCCTAAAATACTATCAGCAAATAAGGAGGAAGTAATTACTGGATCGACAATAGATACTATTTCCCAAAAATATTCATTTTTAGCATATTTAGTTCCAATATAATTTTTTCCGTAACGTCCATAACCAACAATTGTTGTTGGAAAAATTGAAGCTTGATCGGATAGATGAGACTGACTGTCAGGATTTTTGGTAGCAACCGAGTCAGTTTGATGTTGTAGTAATTTTTTTTGCCCTTTCATAATTTTCTTATAATTTATTTAGGTTACTATAACATTCTTAAACAAACTTAAACTATGACAGGAGATAGAAGGTTAATTATTGATATTCGGTCGCTTCAGACTTTCCATCACAAACATTTGGTCAACTCACAGCTAAAGCTAAAGATTATTTAGATGCAGGTGTATTAAGGGTGTGGGTTGTTGATAGTAAAGCTAGAAGTATTACAGTTTTTTTGTATTCAGATGCAGTACCACAAACTTATATAGGAAATCCCCTATTTAGGAACTCTTTATTTGAAGGATTAGAATTAACTGCTGGAGAAGTATTAATAAGGGGAGAATTTCCACTAAAATTACTTCCAGTTACAGGGAAAAAAGATGAGTACAAAATTTGCTGTAAATTATCACTCCTGACTCTTGACTGCCACCAAAATATTACAATATAAATACTCAAAAGTCGGCATAATTTTAAAGACGAAATGGTACAAATAAAAAATCAACTTACATTACAAGAGTTTCTTGAACTTCCACCAGGAGAAGGAGATATTATTTATGAATTTATTGATGGAAAAGCAATCGCAAAAATGTCACCCAAATTTTTTCACTCTAAAATAACTCGTGCTTTGCTTTATTTAATAGATGAATGGTGCGAGGGAAAAGGGCAAGTTTTTCCAGAATGGGCGGTTAAATTAACTCGTCAAGGGAAAGATTGGGTGCCTATACCAGAAATTTTATATGTTTCTTATGAGCGCTTATCTCCAGAATGGATAGCAGATGATTTTTGTCCTGTTTTGCCCGATCTAGTAATAGAAATAATTTCTCCTGGGCAAACATTTGGTCAACTCACAGCTAAAGCTAAAGATTATTTAGATGCAGGTGTATTAAGGGTGTGGGTTGTTGATAGTAAAGCCAGGAGTATTACAGTTTTTTATCCAGATGCACCACCACAAACTTATATGGGAGATACCCTATTGATAGATTCTCTATTTGAAGGATTAGAATTAACTGCTGAACAAGTATTTACCAAAGCCGGAATTCCTACTTTTTTTCATAAAAATGTTTAATTGAAGAAGGAGACAGGAGACAGGAGACAGGAGACAGGAGGAAAATTACTTATGGATTCGCTCCCCCAAGTAATGCGTGAACACCCCCGTTGACGGTGGGGTATTAAACCCACAAAGAAAATGATAATAAATATTGTACTAATTGTACTATATGATTTGAGGCGTTGGTTATTTGAGATATGATATCATGTCCGGATAAGAGGGCGAACAAAAAACTTTCTCTTCTATTATTCTTTGTTCTTATTTCTTCCCTCCCAACCCACCCCTGGGAGGGGTTAGGGGTGGGTTGATTCCTAAAGAATTAAGATTAATCTCATACACGCTCTTCAGCAACGCCTGATTTTAATATACATTTAATTTCCTATTGAAGAAGGAGACAGGAGACAGGAGACAGGAGACAGGAGACAGGAGACAGGAGGAAAATTACATGGGGATTCTAACCCCAAGTAATTTTGAACACCGTGTAGACGGTGGGGTATTAAACCCACAAAGAAAATGATAATTTTTTCTGGTTTTTATGGAGAAGATTGTGACAATTTCTTCCCGAGTAAAAATTCCAATTCTGGAGAAATAATTATAGTTCTATTATTGTCTATTATTAGGTGTTTATTTACCTCTTGCTCTGTTAAAATCTGTTTGTTTATATAAGTTTGTAATAATTTATCAATAATTAGAAAAGAATGATAAATAACTGATGTTAATTTGGCTCCAGGAATATGAATATATTGTTCGCCAGTTTGATGCTGATACTGATAACGAATAGGATTATGATCTCTTTTAGCAGTTTCTAATTCATTTGCTGGTTCTTGACCGGGATAAACTTGAAGATTTTTTTTCAATTCTATTGGTTCTAACTCTGCTACCCAAGGTATCCATTGAGATACTCCTTGTTGAATAGCTTGGAGAATAGAAGCTTCATTTCGATTGCCAAAATAGTCAGTTTCACCCTTTATCCAACTTATCCAGTTTTTAGGTAAATTGATTGGAGTTTGAGTGAGAGGAACATAGAATTCTGCTTGATTATATTCTAATCCATAAAAAATAGCCAAATTATCCCCACCTGTTTTGATGATTCCTGCGTATTGCCCACGAATTAGTAATGTACTGGAGAAACCTTCTATCAATTGAGGAATTTTAGTCTTGAGGGTTTCTGGAATTTTATATATCCCATAGGCTTTTAATTTAACAATATTTCCTGCTTCTTTCTCTCCTGAAAAAGAGGGGATTGGAATTTCCAATCCTTCTGCATATCCTGTATTAATAACTGTGTTAAAGTACAAACTTTTTTCATGGTTAATATTCAGTTCAAATCCTTGGTTGCTGAGTTCAACATTAGTCACTTTATGATTAGTTTTCAGATTAATTTTTTCCTCTTTTATTAATTGATTAAGCAGTTGAATTAAATGATTACAATATTTGTCGATATTTAGAACTGGTTGTTTAACTTTAACTGCCCCATTGAAGAAATTTTTGTCTCCAGTTCCCCATAAAATTTCTTCTATATCAATCTCCTGAACCAGTTCTTGTACAGAGCCGAAAATTTGATATGATGGATAATTATTAATATGGTTCCTATAAATTACTATCAAATTTTTACTAACATCTTTGATAGTTACACCAGGTTGAGCTTTTATATAGAATAATAAACATCATCAGTTTCTTCTCTTACTACAATTTTTTTATACTCAGAAATGCCACTAAACTTACGAACTTTTTTACAAGCGACAAATCCAGGAAGAACTTTATTTTTAAGAGATAATCCTGAAGAAGATAATAATTATTATATTGATTTTTCTTCGGTGCGGGGTGGTCAGATTATTGAGAATCTACGAGATAATATTACTTTGTTATCGCCAGATGAAGCGACTTGCGAATTATTTACTGGACACATTGGATGTGGAAAATCTACAGAATTGCTAAGACTTAAAGCAGAGTTAGAGAGAGAAGGATTTCATGTAGTTTATTTTGACTCTGGGGAATATTTGGAATACCATGATGTGGATATTGCAGATATTTTATTGGCGATCGCTCATAGGGTAATAGAAAGTATTGAGCGACTAGAACTTGAGGAAGCTACAGGACTTGAAAGATTATTTCAAGGTGCAGTTAAGGTATTACAAAAGGAGTTTGAACTGGAGGAAGTTGAACTGAAACCTCAAATTCCTAATGTTCCTGATGTTGGAGTTAAAGCGAATAAAAAGGGATTTAGTCTTTCTTTTGGTATGGGTAAGATTACTGCTAAAGCAAAAGAAAGTTCTGAATTAAGGAAGAAGTTGAGGGAGTATATAGAGCCTCGAATTAGTAATACTATTGAAGCAATTAACCAAGAAATTATAGAGCCTGCTATTGAGAAATTGCAACAGCAAGGTAAGAAAGGATTGGTGGTAATTATTGATAATTTGGATCGTATTGAAGATAATAAAAAGCCTTGGGGAAGACCTCAACCAGAATATGTTTTTGTAGATCGGGGACAGCAGTTACGTCAGCTAAAATGTCATCTTGTTTATACTATTCCTTTATCGTTGCGATTTTCTAATGATTATGGATATCTGACTCAGAGGTTTTTGACAGATCCAAATGTTTTGCCAATGGTATCAATAAAGTTGCGTGATGGTAGTAATTATCAGGAAGGAATTGAATTATTGCAACAGATGGTTTTAGCAAGAGCTTTTCCTGAACTGGAGTCAAATAAACGTCTCGAAAAAATCACGGAACTTTTTGATAATCCTAAAACTTTAGAGTTGTTGTGTTTTGTTAGTGGTGGTCATATTCGTAATTTGTTAAGGTTCCTATATGACTGTATTCGCCAGGAAAGGAAATTACCTCTTTCTGGTGAGACTTTGAAACAAGTAATTCAAAAAAAGCGCGACCAAATGGTTTTGGCAATTGAACCTTATGAATGGGAATTATTGCGTCAAGTAGTTGAGTCTAAAAAAGTAACGGGAGATGATGGGTATAAGATTTTAATTCGGAGTATGTTTGTTTATGAGTATCGTGATGCTGAAGGATCTTGGTTTGATATTAATCCAATTTTAGAAGGTGCGGAAGAATTAAACAGGACTTAGGCAACATAAGAAAATATATACCATCTGTAGGGGCGAATGGCATTCGCCCCCATACAAATAGCTTGTTGTCTAAGAAATTACCTAAGTCCTATTAAAGTTATGAATGAATCAAATTTATCTTTTGAGAGTTCTGATAATGAGCGATCGCTTGAAGATATTGTATGGACAATTGAAATGTCTCAGGGACAGTTTTGTTTGATATTAGCTTTATGTGACTCAACTAAGTTGCGCGATAATATGGCACAAAAATTACAAGAAATTTGCCCAAATATAGAAGAGATTTTTCTCAAGTCATCGGATACTTTAATCTATCCCCAACTTAAGGATATAAACAGTCAAAAACATCCATCAGCAATTATGGTTCGTGGTTTTGAGTCAGTTACAAATATCGATCGAATGTTAATTTCTTTGAATCAATTAAGAGAAGAGTTGTGGAAGTCTTTTAAGTTTCCTATAATTTTATGGATTAATGGGGAAATTGCCAAAAAAATGATTCGACTTACTCCAGATATTGAGAGTTGGGCAAGCATAACTAATTTTAGTAGTTTCTCTGGAAAAGAGATTGATTATCGACAAGAAAGGGTAGATATATTTCATAATAATCAAGGTTCTGAAGATAGCGATCAATTGAATAATAATAATTTTTTAATTGAGTTGTTTTCGAGATTTTATGTTCTTCAGGAATTACGCAAATAAACCGGGTTTTTAGGAGTATATTAATCAGTTTTAAATATAAAATTACGAGCTGTTTTTTATCAAAATAGACTATAAGTTTTAATTGAATTTTCAAAATTAAATGAAAGACTCTTTTAAACCCACCGTACAAATGGCGATAGCTATTCTTGCAGCAGCTACGAAGCAGCAAAACCAGGGAATAAAACTAGCCAAATCTGGTAATGTAGAAGAGGCTATATCTGCTTTTAGAAAAGCTTTAAAACTAAATCCTAATATCAACCTTGATAGTACAGGAAAAACTGAAGAAAAAGACCCCCAATCCTTTGCCAAAAAATTAGCAGTATCTACCAAGATATATCGGGGTACAGAACTAGCAAAATCTGGTAATGTAGAAGCAGCTATATCTGCTTTTAAAAAAGCTTTAGAACTAAATCTTAATACCAACCTTGATAGCACAGGAAAAACTCAAGAAATAGATCCGGAATCCTTTGCCAAAAAATTAGTAGTATCTACCAAAAAGATAGATGAGGGTACAAAACTAGCCAAATCTGGTAATGTAGAAGCAGCTATATCTGCTTTTAAAAAAGCTTTAGAACTAGATCCTAATATCAACCTTGATAGCACGGGAAAAACTGAAGAAAAAGACCCCCAATCCTTTGCCAGAAAATTATCAGCATCTACCAAGATAGATCGGGGTACAGAACTAGCCAAATCTGGTAATGTAAAGGCAGCTATATCTGCTTTTAAAAAAGCTTTAGCACTAGATCCTAATATCAACCTTGATAGTACAGGAAAAACTGAAGAAAAAGACCCCCAATTCTTTGCCAAAAAACTAGCAGCATCTACCAAGATAGATCGGGGTACAAAACTAGCCAAATCTGGTAATGTAGAGGCAGCTATATCTGCTTTTAAAAAAGCTTTAGAACTAAATTCTAATATCAACCTTGATAGTACAGGAAAAACTGAAGAAAAAGACCCCCAATTCTTTGCCAAAAAACTAGCAGCATCTACCAAGATAGATCGGGGTACAAAACTAGCCAAATCTGGTAATGTAGAGGCAGCTATATCTGCTTTTAAAAAAGCTTTAGAACTAAATTCTAATATCAACCTTGATATTACGGAAAAAACTCAAGAAAAAGACCCCCAATCCTTTGCCATAAAATTAGCAGCATCTACCAAGATAAATGAGGTAGTCATGCTAGCCATATCTGGTGATTTAGAGGCAGCTATATCTGCTGTTAAAAAAGTTCTTAAAGGAGAGAAAAAAGCTGAAGCTGAAGCTGAATCCTTGGTCAAAACATTAGCAGCACCTCGGAAGATCAAAGAAGGAATAAAACTAGGAAAATCTGGAAAATCTGAAGAAGCAGTAGCCATTTTAAGAGAAGCACTACAATGGAACTCTGGGATTAATATATATAAGCACTTAAGTCAATTTAATGGTGGGCTAAATCAATGGGCAGATCAAGTTTACAATTCTCTAGAAGAGAAAGAAAAACCAGTTGCTCTGCGTATTTTCTTGGAACTTGTCGAGATAGAAAACGAAACAACTAATTCAGGTAAAGTTAATTATAAACCCAGCCGAGCTTTTTTAGAAGATTTACCAAATCCAGAGCAATCTCTGGAATTTTTACAGCAAGTGACAGGCAAGTTGGCTGACAAAAAAAATAGGTTAATTAGCATACATAATTTATCCTCTGGGAATACAATTTTATCTATTGCATATGAACCCTTGTTAGATGATTGGATAACTTTACAAAAATGGCTCAAAGATTATCAAGCTGTAATAGAAGTAACACGGGAAATTGAAATGGCAGCTCAAAATTGGAAAAATTATCCATCTTATAGTTTGCTATTGCTAGAAAAAAAATTAGTGGAAGCGGAGAATTATTTAAAAGAATATGGGCATTTAGGACTATTAAAAGGTTTTGGTTATGAATTTATTGAAGCTAGCAAAGAGTTGAAACAAAAACAAATAGAGGAAGAACGTAGTCGATTAGAAATTGTCAATAAACAATTGGAAAAATTAAATCAACTTAAAGATGAATTTTTATCTAATACCTCTCACGAACTCCGAACACCTCTCAACGCTATAATTAACCTGGCGGAGTCTATGATAGATTCTCCCACCGATCGACTATCTGAATCCCAGAAGAGCAATTTATCTCTTATTATTTATAGTGGTTCTAGACTAACTTATCTTATTAACGATATTCTAGATTTTTCAAAACTTAGAAACAAGGATATTCAACTTCAACAGAAATAAATTGGTCTAAAAGAAATCACTGAAATAGTTATTACCTTAAATCAACCTTCAGTGAAAAATAGCGCCTTGAAACTGATTAATTCTATTGATAATAATTTACCCCCTGTATATGCTGATGAAAATCGTCTGCAACAAATTCTATTCAACCTTATTGGTAATGCTATTAAATTCACTGAACGGGGTAAAATTGAAGTATCAGCAAAATTGCTTTCTGAGAAAAGTCAGAGACAATTAGAAATTACTATTTCTGACACAGGTATTGGTATTTCAGAAGATAAATTAGACAGTATTTTTGAATCCTTTGAACAAGCAGATGGAACTATCTCCCGTGAATATAGGGGAACAGGTTTAGGTTTAGCAATTACCAAACAACTTGTTGAGTTACACGGTGGCAAAATTGGTGTAAAATCAGTGCTTGGAAAAGGTTCCCGCTTTACCTTTACTTTGCCTGTGTCTGAGAAACCAGCAGAAAAAATAGAGACTTCACCAATTTTGTCTCCAGTAGTACAGACAATTGATGTAAATCCTGAAGTTGATGCAGGCGATCGAGACGTCACGTTAGCAAAAAAACATGGAGAGTCCAGGGAAAATAATTCGGCAAAAGTTCTGATTGTTGACGACGATCTTGTGAATCTAGAAGTGCTTGGTAATCATCTTTCTAATAATAACTATTCTGTGAATCGAGCTGACAATGGACGAGAAGCATTACAAATTCTGGAGAAAGGTTTCCAACCTGATCTAATTTTACTGGATATAATGATGCCAGGAATGACAGGTTTTGAAGTTTGTCAAAAAATCCGAGAGAAGTTATCACCTAATGAACTTCCTATTATTTTTCTCACTGCAAAAAATCAAATTTCTGACTTAGTAAGAGGTTACAATGTAGGGGCAAATGATTTTATTACTAAACCTTTTTCTAAAGGGGAATTATTAGCACGAATCAAAACTCATATTAGCTTAAAAAAGAAAAATCAGGAAGTTCAAGAGCAGCGTCTACGAGCTGAAATTGCTGAAATTGAAACATTAATCTCTTTATCTCAAGCTCGTCTATTATCTGATGATTGGTTAGGTTCTTTGGATGCTGTTTTTCAAGCGGGTAAAAAGTTACAAAATGTGCAAGTTCCACCCGATATGAAAATGAAAGTAACTTGCCAACTTAGACAAGTAGTTAATAACATTTCAGAGAAAAATAGTTTCCAATTTCATACAGCTAAAGTTAACAAAATTATCTTTAGTCCAGATGGTAAAACTTTAGCTTATGCTAGCAATGATGGTACAGTAAAAATCTGCCGATTAGATGATAGTTCAATAGTTACTCTTGAAGGTCATAATAATCCAGTGACCAGTGTTAGTTTCAGTTTCGATAGTCAAATATTAGCTTCTGCAAGTCAAGACAATACTGTAAAACTCTGGGAATTAGATGGTACTGAAATAGGAACCTTTGAAAATAAGGGAAATAAAGTAATTTTTTCTCCTAATGAACAAATATTAGCTTCTACTAGGGAAGGAACAATAAAGTTTTGGCAAATAGATGGTACGGAATTGCAAATTACCTCTGATTTAAAAGTAATTGAAGACTTAAGTTTTAGTTCATTGGAACAGATTTTAGTTTGTGCTACTGAAGAAGGTATTAAACTGTGTCAATTAAACAATCCTAATATACTAAGCATTCATTCCGATCAAGATTGGGTAACAAGTATTAGCTTGAGTTATAGTGGAAAAAGTTTAGTTTCTGTCAGTCAAGATGGTGTAATAAAACTCTGGCATTGCAATGATGGTAAATTAGAAGAACGGAAAAGTTTTACAGGACATAAAGAGTCAATAACTAGCTTTATAATTAGTCCTAATGGTGATAAATTTGCCTCAAGCAGCGAAGATAGGATAGTTAAAATATGGGATTTACAAGGCAATATAATTAATACATTTAGAGGTCACAGATACAAAATTACAAGTCTTTGTTTCCATCCCAATAATCAAATTATAGCTTCTGCTGATAATAGTGGTGTAGTCAAAGTATGGAGTTTAAGAAATAACAAACCACCAACTTTTTGTCCTCATAAAAGCAAAATTACAAATGTTAAATTTAGTCCGGATGGTAAAACTCTAGCTTCTGCTGATGAATATGGCAATATAAAATTATGGCAAACAGATGGAACAGAACTTGAAAGTTATCAAATTTATAAGAAAAAAATAACCGATATTAGTTTTCATCCAAATAGCAAAATTATTGCTTTTAGTAATGATTATGGTAATGTTGAATTTTTATCACTAAATAATAGTGAAACACCATTACCTATACTTCAAGATTTCGGAATTACTAACTTAAATTATTTTGGTTCTGATGGTAAATTTATAGCCTTGACTCAAGAAAATCATCTTGAAATATATGACCAAGATTGTAACCAGTTAGCTTTAGGCAGAAATGGCGATCGAATTATTAGTATGGATGTTAGTTCCAATAGTCATACTTTAGCCACTGTTGGTGCAGATAATAAAATAAAAATATGGAATTTCACAGGCAATAAACTATTAGAAAAATTCTCTTTTTCAACTAATAGTAGTACAGTGACTCAAATTAGCTTTAGTCCTAATGGAAAAATCCTGGCTTCAGCTAGTGAAGATTGTACTATCAAACTTTGGAATCTTAATGGTAAAGAGTTAGCAATTTTCAAAGGACACAGCAAAGCTATTACTAGCATTAGCTTTAGTCCTGACGGTAAAATTTTAGCCTCTGGTAGTAATGATAATACTATCAAATTGTGGAGTCTTATTAATAGGACTGAAATATATACATTACAAGAACATACCCAACCGATTACAAGTATAGATTTTAGTCCTGATGGTAAAACTTTAGCATCTGCGAGTAATGATAAGACAGTAATTCTTTGGAATTTGAATCTTGATGATTTACTGCATCGTGCTGATGAATGGTTACCTGAGCATTTCAACCTACATTCGCACTACAATAAGTACATGAAGAGAGGAAATTGACCACTATAACTTTCTTCTTACTTTTGACTTCTTACTTCTTACTTTTGACTTCTTACTTCTTACTTTTGACTTTTGAACAGCGCTACATTTCAGTAAAATGTTTATACAATAAATGATGAATAAATTGATAGCGATCGCCTACTCTTTGCAATAATAAACGACTAGCAGCATAATTGAGAAAACGACGATAATTCCAGGGAATATGCCCATTAAAAAATAGAATAATCCGCAGCACAAGATTTTTTAGTCCGGGCAAACCAAAGAACATCCCAATAATTACACCTCCAATAGCACCAAGAATTAAACCTTGGTATAAATCGAAAACCAAGGTAAAAATAAACCCAAAAATAAACCCCCAAAATAACACACTAATCAAATTAACAATTAACTGATATGCCTGTAACTCGCCGTTAGAATCTAACCAAGCTGGCCGTAGTTTTTCTATTGTAAATTCCTGGCTGTTATCTGCGGCCATTCGTTGTGCTAGCCATGCCAACCATCGTCTTGTCTGTTCCGGCAGTGGTTCCTGATTCTTAGAATACCAATTATAGTTATTCTCTCGCCCTAATTGACGACGAATATAAGCATTTAATAAATATTTTTCTCTTCCCTGTTGAGAAGTAATTCTTCTCCAAGCAGCAATTAAAATTTCCTCATAAGCTAAAGTCATCATACTCAACATTAATGGTATTTCAGCTAAGTTTAATAACTCTGGTTCATCCTGAAGATAATGCCAAAGTTCTCTACTACTAGCTGCTAATAAATAATCTTGAATCTGACCTGTTGTTAAAGACTGTAATAATACAGCAGCATTTAATTTAAACTTAGTCCGACAATTTTTATAAGTGGCAAAACTACTACAAATAACTAAATCCTTTGGTTGCAAATATACTGATAATTTATTAATTTCTTCTAAGCAATTTTTAGATAATTCTGGAGATACTCGATCAAATCCATCTATGAGAAGTGACAATTGCTGATTTTCTAGCCAATTCCTAATAACCTTTTTGGGTATCTTGTACTTAAATTTAATTTGATTAACTAACCAATCTGAAATATCCTGATTTTTATCTTGCCATGTCGAAAGGTCTAATAATACTGGAATAGATGTTTTGGGTTCTTTTTCCGCCCGAATTACTAGCTTTCTAGCTAATTCTAGTAAAGTTGTAGTTTTTCCACCCCCAGGATTTCCTAATATAAGTAATTTTCCTTTCATTCGGTCAAAAACTTGGATAATACTTATTTTTGCTGGTAGTTGAAAACTAGGGCGCTTTCCTACTTTTACTTCTATATCCCAAGAACGTTTTAATTGTTGGGGTGGTCGCTGACGAACAAGATTAACTATCACTGCATGGTGTAGAGACTGCGATCGCAGTTGCAGAACTTCTCTTTTAACTGTATTTAATAGTTTATCGCGATTTCTTTGCACCTTCGTATATTTCTATTGTTAAATGAGTTAGTTAGCTGTTATCTTAAAATAACTATATAGCAGGGAATAGGGAATAGGGAACAGGGAACAGTGGAAAAAGCTTTTTCTCTGTCTCAGGTTCATCATCAACATAAGTCAAACACCAACTCGTTCCTTTCTATGTTTATAGTTATTTTATCGTTAAAATATTAACAGCATATATCTGTCTTAATAGCTGATAGTGATACCTGTGATAAAAATGCAAATTAGCCAAGAAAGTTAACATAAAATCTAGTTGATAAAGGGGTAAAAATTATGTCATTCAACATGGGACAATTAATCGTTACAGGAATAACTGGCCTTGCTAGTGCTACCTCTGTTGCTTATTTCACAATTCAGTCTGATTTGTCACAATTTACTACTAATTCTTTACAGACACAAAAATTGGATAGCAACCTAGTTTCAGTGGTTCCTAAACATCAACTAAAATCTTCACATTCAACTCCTAATTCCTCAGATTTAGTTAGTCAAAATTCAACTCCAGTTGTGATTACACCACCAACATCGGGGTGTAAAATTCGTATGGCCATAGTAGACGACCCTGAACCACCTCTAAATGTTCGTAGCAGTCCAGAAGTTAGAGAAGGCAATAAAGTTGCTCAACTTAACAATAATACCTTTGTTTCTGTCGCAGATGAAAAATCTGGCTGGCTACGAATTACTAATCCAGTTATAGGTTGGGTTGCCAAGAACCGAACTCGTAGCACTTGTGCCAGGGTAGATAAGACTATTACTTTTTCCCCAGAAAGTAACACAGCTATTGTTAGAGGGGAGATGATTGGTACTGGTAGTCATAACTATCGGGTTAGGATGATCCAGGGTCAGACCATGACTATCAAAAATTTTGGGGATGTATTTCCGGCAATTATTAGTCCTGATGGCCAACTTATGGCAAGGGAACCTAATATTGAAGGTAATGAAAATGAATGGACAGATACTATGCCTATCAGTGGAGTATATACTTTACAATTAGATTCTAATTTCCGTGGATTTGAATATGAATTTTTAGTAGAAATTAAAGACAACAGAAATTTTTAATACAAATCTCAAAAAAACTGTTGATTTTAGTTCTTTCTTTCTAATACTATACTGAAGTGAGGCTTAAATTATTAAGTAATTAACACAGACTGAATAAATTTTTTGATAATTAGCACGCCAGTTATTGTTAATTATTCTTATGTTTACTTCTCTGTACGAACGTTGCATGGAACGTCCCTACCCACTCCCCCACTCAATAAAATGGGGAATTGTTATCAGAAATTCTGTGCCTTTTCCTAGAGCAGAAATACATTCTAATTCTCCCTGATGATGTTCAACAATAACTTGATAGCTAATTGCTAAACCTAACCCTATACCTTGACCCACTGGTTTTGTGGTATAAAAAGGGTCAAATATTTATTTTTGTACTGCTTCACTCATACCTATGCCATTATCAGCTATCCTAATTATTACTTGATTTTTTGCTTCTATTGCCGTAGTAATAGTAATTTTGGGAGGTGGATTGCTTGATTCTTTTCCCATTGGTTGTACTGCATCAATAGCATTACCAATAATATTAATAAATATCTGATTCAGTTTGCCGGGATAGCATCTTACTTTGGGTAATTGACCGTAATTTTTAACAACTAGCTTCTTGCAATTTACTCTGAGTAATACCAGCTTCTATCTTGATTTCATAAACTTTGATTTTATCCAAGAGTTGTGCGGCTTTTTCTAATACAATGTCAACCAACTTCTCCATTTGCCCAAAATCACCATTCAAGTAGTTAGCTTCTGCCCCTTCTTCATATAATGCCAATTTTAGTTGATATTGAGTAGACCAACTATTTTCAGTCAGTAGATTTATCCCTGTATTAAAATAAGATATTGCTGTTTTATAAGCAGTAGATACTTTAGCCTTGATTCCCGTTTTAAATTTAAATTTGCTAACTCTTCCCTTACTTCTATTTTTGTAATTAATTGCACACCATAATTAAGTTGATTGACAATTTAAAATATTTTTTATTCTAGTTGTTCATCCGCCCTATTGTTTAACAGTAGCATCCCAATTTTTAGATTAGTTTCTTGTTTTTTTTGTTGCGAAATTAGACGATAAGCTGCTTGTTAAACCCGGTCGTGGAGAAAATGATAAATTGGTGTTTGTAAATCAGTTATTTCACGGAAATGATCGTCGTTTTCTCCCTGATAAAATTTATAGGTTTCGTCCTCTGGCAAAATCAATCTTTCTGATCAAGCACCCCATAAACATAAGGCAGTTTCCGGCAGAGATTTTTCAGATACAATAGATAGAGTTTTTACATCAAACTTGTTGCTAATACAAGCTGCTAATTGCAATATTTCCTGAGTTGAAGGGGGAAGTTTTTGTATTTGGGCAGCCATTAATTCAACTACATTTCCTCTAGCTGCTAATATCATGTTCCCCCTCCGGGGGAGCTACGCTAACGGATAATCAGTTATAATAAAATTTAAGGACTCCGGGTACCGACAGTACCAAAGAAATACTGAAATTATCAATGCTTTTCTCCAATATTTTCTATGTATTCCTCCTTTCTTCCCTCCTGACTCCTGACTCCTGACTCCTGAGGACTCACAACAGTTATTTATAAGTATTCAACCGAACATGATATAAGATTTTAATTTCTGGCAAATTCAACAACCACTTATCCTGTTGATAGCGATAAAAGATTAATCTTTCCTTAACGAATAAAAATCACTCCTAAGTAGACCACAAAATAATTTTTGGGTAGATAGTAGGGATGTAGAGGTATTGCATGCAACGTCCGTAGGTCGTAGAAAAATGCTTTTGGGTTGCCCATACTAACTGTAGTCTATCTATATGAAAAGCGCTATCAGGAGAAGTAATTGTTGAACTAAGCTAAGAATCATTTAGATTCTATATTCCTTGTTCCCTTTGACAAAAATTGGATACAGTATATTCGGTGATTAATGTGGTACAATTGACGGGTGACGGGGTAAATTTTTGGCTTGTTCCCAACCCCCAACTCCCAACTCCCCATCTCCCCACCCTCCCCACCCTCCCTTGGTATTATACTCCTCTATGTTGCTGTATTTCTTGGTTTAACTCTTCCTTAACTCGTTCCCATTCAGCTCCAACTAGAGAAAGAATTTCAAGAGCTTTTTTTAAATTAAAATCTGCTCCAGACTCAACCACAGCACGAGTCATGTGCTCTAACTCTTGACACAATTCAGAAAAATTAATTGCTCCTAGTAAAGCACTACTAGACTTCAGAGTATGAGAAGCTCCTTTTAATGTAGTATAATCATGTTTTTTGATAGATTTCCTGATAATATCCATGTGCTTATTACCATCAACAAGATAGTCTTGTATCAAAATAATTAGAGTATCTGGTTCATCATCATAAAGATTGCGGAAATCTGCTAAAGTTTTGGGATTGATCGCTGATTTTTTTTCATATTCTGCTTCTAATATATTATCCAATAAATCTAAATCTTCAGCTGTAATTCCATCGGTTTCTGGTGCATTCTCTAAATCAATTAAATGTTCGTCAAGTTCTGCCAATTCTTGTAAACCTGCTTCAGAAATAAGTATCGTTTCATCATCATTAGTAGGAAGCAAACTACTGCTTGATGTTGAAGTGGGAAATATACTCTTAACTAACGCTTTTTCCTCCAACTGAGAGTTCAACTTGACTTTACCGTTGATAAATTTCTGCTTATAAGTAACTGGTTTCTTAGGAGGATCTCTTTTTACCAATGCTGAATCATTTCTAGGCGTTGACTTCTCCTTTCGTATTGGCAGCTTGCATTTGTTGAGAACTTCCACTAATTGATCACGACGAATTGGTTTGGTCACATAATCATCCATCCCAGCATTGAGACATTTATCACGATCGCCCTGCATAGCATTAGCTGTCATAGCAATGATCCAAGGACGTTTTTCTTCTGGATAATCTTGATGAATACGACTGGTGGTCTCTATTCCATCCATCTCTGGCATCTGTACATCCATTAATACCACATCGTAGGGTACTCGCTTGAGAGCATCTAAAACTTCTATTCCGTTAGCAGCTATATCTGCACGATAACCTATTCTTCCTAGCAAGTGTATTGCTACTTTCTGATTAATTACGTTATCTTCTGCCAACAAGATGCGGAGATGAGAGCGAGCGCTACTTCTCTCGCTAAACCTTTGAAAATATTTCAGACCTAAACTAGGAGTTTTTGCATTAGCTATTTTATCTGCTGTAGTACCAAATACTTGCAATAAAACATTATAAAATTGAGACTGTTTCACTGGTTTATTCAAAAAACCAGCTAAATTAACTTTTGCCTCTTGAAGTTCTCGGAAAATTTCTGCCTTGCCGAGATAAGTAAACATTAATAAGGGCAAAGATAACGAATAATTTTGCTCGACATTTTGTTGAGTTTCCAACTTCCGAATCTTTCTCGCTAATGTCAGTCCATCCATATCTGAAAGATTCATAGCAATAATCCCTATATCAAAATCTCTTCTCTGCTTCAACCAGTTCAAAGCTTTTGTACCAGAATCAGCAATTATAGGTATCATTTCCCATGAATTAACTTGTTGTTTTATTACCTCTTGATTAACAGGATGACTTTCAACAACTAATAATTTTTTACCTTTTAAGAAGGTATCAATTTCTTCAGAAGAAGGAACTGTAATTGCTTCTGCTTGAATCGTAAAATAAAAAGTTGAACCTTTACGATCTGCTTCGGGTTTAACAAAGTAAGGAGGTGGAGACCCTGCTATATTTACTAGAGATTTAACAGTATTTGAGTTGGCAAAATTCAGACCAGTTTCTCGGTTATTAATTCTGCTGTTATTATGATTAATTTTTGATTTAATAATTTGCCTATTTTTTTCTTTCAATTCATCTGTTTCTTTCCACTGAGAAACCACCCACATTTTACCGCCCATAATTTCACTTAAACGCTGACTAATAACTAATCCTAAACCAGTACCACCATATTCTCTAGTTGTAGAAGCGTCTACTTGAGAAAAAGCTTTGAATAAGCGGTCCATGTGGCCTGGGGGAATACCAATACCTGTATCTTTCACGGCAAACTGGATGTCATAAGTACCTGTGGTTTTACTAGGAGCTTCATCATTAAATATTCCCTCGTAATTCATATCTTCTAATTGATTATTTTGACCAACTTTTCTAGCCGTTACAGAAACAACCACCTCTCCTTTTTCTGTAAATTTAACAGCATTTCCTAGCAAGTTAACCAACACTTGACGCAGCCTTGTTACATCTCCTACAATCATTGCTGGCACAGAACTATCAATTAAACAAGCAAGCTCTAAATCTTTATGTGCTGCCCTCGGTGCTAATAACTCTAACGCCTCTTCAACACAGTTTCTAATATCCAAAGAACTTTGTTCTAATTCCAATTTACCAGATTCTATTTTAGTAAAATCAAGAATATCATTAATAATAGTTAAAAGCGCATCTCCACTGGTACGAATAGTTTCCACAAAATCTCGTTGTTCTGTCGTTAATTCCATATCTAATAGCAAACTTGTCATCCCAATGACACCATTCATTGGAGTACGAATTTCATGACTCATCATTGCGAGAAATTCACTCTTGGCACGGTTTGCTACTTCTGCTGCTTGTCGAGCTTGTTCTAGAGCTTGATTTTGAGCTTCTAACTGTTGTTTATGAGTAACTTCTGACTCTAATATGTGCGCCTGAGCTAATGTTAATCCTACCTGAACTGCGACATTTTCTAATAAGTCTATTTCATCCTTAGTCCACTGACGCGTATAATCACATTGATGCAAATTAATAATACCATTTGGCTGTCCTTGATAAGAAGTGCGAACTGCCAACATTGATCTAACATTTAGCCTCCGATACATCGGTGCAGATGATTTTAATAAAGGGTCTGAAAATATATCTGGAGTAGCGATCGCTTTGTCTTCTGATAATAATTGTTCTGTATGAGAATTGTAAGTAACTGCAATATCTAAATCTAAAGTTGATTCGTAACCAGTTTCTAAATATTCAGCAACACAAGGGAGGTGGGAATAAGGTTGAGAAAGATAATTATGAATGGAACAACGGTTGACTCCAAATACTCGACCAATTTGAGTAGCAGTAGTCTGAAAAATTTCTTGAGTATCTAACCTAGAGCGAATTTCTTGAGTAATTTGTTTGAGCAATAAAATGTGCTGATATTTTTTCTGCAAACCTTCTATAGCATCTTGTCGCAACAATTCGCCACCGATATAAGTCCCCATTAATTTTAAAACTTCTATATCTGTTGAACTCCATTTCTGTTTGGCAATACGACTGGTAAAACTAAGAGTGCCATAAGTTCTTCCTGATACAAAAATTTTCGTCCCAAGATAAGATTCTACCCGACGCACGGTATATGCTGGATGATGTCGCCACTGGGAATTTTTAGCTGATGCGATCGCTAGAGGTTTATTCGAGCGCAATACTTCCCTATCAAATGTTTGTTCGAGGGAAAAAGCGTCTCCTTTAGCTATTCCAAATAGGAAATCTTCTGGTAAGTGAGCTGCAATAACCTCATAACGTTCTCCTAAAACTTTTCCTAATAGTCCTATATCCATGGCAAACCGACGACATCCCATATCTAATAATGCAACTATTTTGTTTTCAAAAGAGTTATCTGCGTTAGTGGTAACTTCATATAGTTCTCTAATTGCCTTTTCATTAGCTTGCAAATTTTCTTGGGTTGCTATCCTCGCAGAAATGTCACTGAGGGTACTTACCATACCAGTAATATTGCCTTTGTTATCAGCTATCAATGTACTCTTCATTTCTACTGAACAATAATTTCCATTTTTGGTTAACCACTTCAATTGATAGCAACCTGCAACTAATTTTTTATTACTAGCAACCAACTCTATATTTTTTGGGGTATTCTCTGCTGAAGAATTTAATTTTTTTCTATCTTCTGGGTGAATGAACTCTAAATAATTTCTACCTAAGCTATTTTCACAAGTAAAACCTGTAATTTTTTTCCAGGTCTTATTTAAGAATATTAAATTACCTGTAGCATCAGTTTTAAAAGCTATATCTTGAATATTATTAACTATTTCGGTGTACTTTTTTACTTGAAATTTTAGTTTTATTTCTGTTTCTTTAAACTGAGTAATATCTATCAAACTTCCCACCATTCTCACTGGCATTCCCGATTGCCATAATGCTTTTCCTCTATCTAGAACCCATATAAAGCTATTATTTTTGCGTTTTATGCGATATTCTATTCGGTAGAAAAGAGATTTTTTTGCTAAATGTTCTTGAACGGCTACACTAACTTTTTCGATGTCTTTTGGATGAATTCTATTTAACCATTCATCTATTTTCTGGGAAATTTCATCATCTCTGTAACCCAATAATTTTTTCCACTGAGATGAGTAAAATATTTCATTTGTTTTGATATTCCAATCCCAAACTCCATCTTGATTTCCTTCAATTGCTATAACTGTACTTTCTTGTGTTTTGAGATAAACTTTTTCTAAATTTTTCCGTTCTACAGCAGACTGCTTAAATTTTTCATCGATTTTTTGCAGTTGAATAGATGTTTTTTTTATATAATTATGAAAGCGAATTAATGATTGATATAATGATTTAGGTAACAGTATTTGTTGAATTATTTTTGTAGCAGTAATAATATTAGTTATTTTGCCTGTGGGGGTTTGTACAATTAGAGGCAATAGATAATAATTTTTTTTCATTAAACCTAAAGCTACTTCTAGACTGGCATGAGAACCTACTAGGACTGGTAAAGTATTACAAACTGTCTCAGCTTTAGTTTGATTAAAATCTATTTTTAATGCTTGTAGTTGTACTATATCTCTACTGCTAATTGTCCCTAATATTTTAGTCAATTTCTGATTTTGAGATTTATTTTCTTTGCTTTCAGTAATCAGAATATAACTAATATTATAGGTAAACATTAGTTGGGTAATTTGCCGAATTGATAAAGAAGATGCAGCTTGAATAATTTGAGATTCAGGGATTTGTTCTAATTGATTAATTTGGATTAAGTTAGCTGGTAGAGTTAAAGATGAGTCAAAGGTTGTTTTTGTTGCATTATTTTGAGCTTCTAATTCTTGTTTTTGGGATGCGACCTTAGTACCATTTTTATCAATAGATGGTTCACCTTGCCTGTTGGCTATTAATCTTAAACTGTTGTCTTTGATCTGAAGCTGATTGAAAATTAAACTACGGGTAGTCACTAGGCCAATAAGTTCTTCTGCCTCATTAACGATTGGTAAATGGGTGATTTGATGTTTTTCTAGTATTGCTAAGAGAGCAAAGATATCTGGAATTTCCGATAGTTGGGCTGTTATTATGGATCTAATCATTATTTGAGCAATCGGAAATCCACTTAGGGAAGCGCTAATAGAGGCTAGCTGTACTAAGTCTTGCTCAGTAAATATACCTATGATTACCCCTAAAGATTGTAACTTTGTATCTTGAGATTTGGAACCATTACTTAAGTCTTGAGATGTAGTGCGATCGCTTTGTGGAGGTGTTCTTACAACATTAGAAGGAGAGGATGATTCTACAATTAACACACAACTTGCACCTGTAAGACTCATAGAAGTAATTACATCTTCTACAGGAGTTTCTGGTGTAGCAGTAAAAGGACTATAATTAATGGCCTGACTGATGGAGGGAATAAACATTTTGGATGACTCTGATGATGTTTGATCAAAAATATAACAATCTAGAATTTTGTACCGAATAATGCAAGTTTAAAGGTTTACTTTTGTCTGACTGATATAACTTTTCTGTCATACTTACCTCTATTTCCAGAATAATTTTTAACTAGTGCTAATTTCCACATTTTGCAGCTATTTATTATCATCAGGGACTTTGAAGCTCTATTAACAACTTGCAAGCTCCAAAGTAACACCTATGAGATTAATCATAGAGGTCTTAAGCCTAGTCTATCTAGGATAATTCTTGTCAAACTAAGAACCAAACAAATTACAATACAGAAATTATCATTAACAATACAAAAATTATCAATTTATCTCAATTTTTGCACGAGTGAGTTTTGACTTCTTTCTGTAAAATATCTACTGTACAACCTGTCATCAACTTCTATTTTGGACAAATTTTCAATTATAGTACTTAAAGTAAGCCTGCACTTGATAGCTTAAATTAATTATGCTGAAGGTTAATGCTGAAAAAATGAAAAAATATGATGCAGAAATTTAATAGTTTTATCTTAATTAAGAGGTATCATTTAATTTGAATTTTGTCAATCTATGATTCCCATAGCATTACAGTTCTAAGGAACTTAAAAATAAAGTAAATAGACAAATAATTGTAATCAGTTGAAACTGCAGGAGCGAATATACTGTGACCTTTGAAGAGTTGATTCAGAAAGGAGGCCCTGCCATGTGGCCTCTGTTAGTTTTATCAATTCTGTCCCTCAGTACCATAATAGACCGCCTATGGTTCTGGACAAATCTATTAATTAAGGAAAAACAAACTGTTAGCCGAGTATTAGAAGCCGCACGTCGTGACTGGAGTATAGCGACAGAAATGGCTAGACGCACTCTAAAACAACCTATTGGTCGCTTTCTCTATGCTCCTCTGCGATTACAAAACCCAGAACCTGAAGTGTTTAAATTGGCACTAGAGGCTAGTGCTGATGATGAGTTGGCCTCAATGCGTAAGGGAGATAAATTGCTGGAAGGGGTGATTGCTTTGGCTCCGATGTTGGGCTTACTAGGTACTGTTTTGGGTCTTATTGGTTCCCTTGGTTCGATTCGCCTTGGGGACTTGGGCACTTCTTCAACTGCGGGAGTGACAGTTGGTATTGGTGAAGCTTTAATTAGTACTGCTGCTGGTTTGGTAGTAGCTATTGTTAGTCTAGTATTTTATCGATTATTTCAAAGTTTGTTATTTAATCAGATGAAGGTTTTTCGGAAATCTGGCAATGAATTAGAATTACTCTATCGACAATATTGGCAACAGACATCTTTAAATAAATACAATTCACCAGATAATAATACTTATTTTCCTCCTACATGGACGCAGAATTCTCATAATTTTCCAGATTCTTTAGAACAGGATACAAAACCAACAGATTCTCCAGCAGAAAGGGATATTGATAGAACTGCAGATGAGCCAGATAATAATTAACGAAAAATATATCAATCATGACAAGATAGCTGATGATTTTTTATAGAAAAGCATCTTGATTTTTTTCAGACTAATTTGTCAATTAGAAGCAAAAATTTTGTGAATGTATTATCTTTATTGATCATGGGTTTAATACCCGACAATCTACAGGGTTTTAATAGGGTTGGTGGGGTTTACATTTCCATTGACCACATTCTCGCCCCTACTACTGACTACTTCTTGAATGTCATTATTGATGAGACTTTATACTTTTATTTATTTTTGATCGCAGTCGAAGCAAAGCTTAGGACATTCCTAAATGCTCAAACGAGCGTCAGAGATTACTTCTGACTTCTGTAGGGGCGAATGGCTGCCCCTACTTCTGATTTTCGCGTAGCGCTATATTTTTCTCCAAACAAAAAAACAATGAAACTTAATCAAGAATCTGCCACTGAAGAAGTTAGAATTGAGTTAATACCTCTAATTGATGTAATATTCTGCATTCTAACTTTCTTCCTTTTAGCCGCTTTACAATTAACTCGTCAACAGGCAATTAATGTTGACTTACCAAAAGCTAGCACGGGTAAACCTCAATCACAAGATATGTTACTTGTAAGTGTGAATGAGGTGGGAAAAACTTTTATTGAACAACAAGCTGTGAATGCGGTTGAACTCGAAAAGTTTGTGCGGAGATATCATCAAGTTAATCCTCGCGGAGTTGTTGTATTGTATGCTCCTAAAGAAGCAAGATACAATGATGTTGTGCAAGTTCTAGATTTATTGCGAGAAGTAGGAGGCGATCGCGTAGCTCTAGCAACTTTACCAGGGGCACCTCAAACAGGTCCTGGTGCTACTACTAATAATGATAATACTGAAGAATCAGTTACCCCATCTGAGTCTGAGTCCAAACAAAAGCCTACTCCAGCAAGGACAGTCAACCCCGGTGAATTTCAGTTACCTGCTGCTCCTGAGTCATCTACAGATTGAGTATTTTCATTTGATACACATCTCTATTTCCTGTTGCCTAAAAAGACTTTTTTTTAATATTACTTCAGTAGAATTAGTATAAGTCTTAACGATAATGACAACTACGTAGATATTTGTGAATCAGAAGGAGAACTTTACATACTAGAATTTAGTTCTTTTAGTTGTGCTGGAGAGTATGATTGTGACTTAAGTTTAATAGTAGAAGCTGGCGCAAAAGCTGCTTGGAAAGATTATCAATATGCCTACGATATTTAGATAAGACAAACTTTAAAATTGGGAAATATCTATATTAAAAAATTGGTAAATCAGATGTGATTTGTGAGTTATTCTTAATCTCAAGTTTAGATAATTAATTATATAGCAGTCGAAACAAAAGGCGCGGACATATCAAAAGCTTAAAACTTAGGAAATACAAGATATTTCATTTTTCCTTCTTCTTCCTTCTTCCTTCTGCTGTAACTTTCCACTCCTAATTTTTCAGATACTCTAAAATACTATTTCCCACATATTCAGCTAACTTCACAGGTACAGCATTACCAATCATTTGTTCTAAATTTGTTTTACAACCTTCCCAAATAAAACCTTCAGGAAATGTCTGTAAATAACTTCTTTCTATTGTTGTTAATGGTCGAATTTCTGAGGATAATTTTGCTGAATCTCCTGGATGATTTTGATAAGTTTGAGGAATAGGTCGATTCACTCCTCTGACCGTAGCACTAGGTTCATCAATACTAAATATTGCTCTTCTTTTATAACTTCTGGGATGACGATAATAATGTTTAATTTCTAATTGATCTCCAAAATAATCTTTAACTGTCATCGGTTTTTTTGCCAAATAAGTTTCTAAGTATGGTTCAATTTCTTTGTCTCGCTCTCCATAAATTCCAATCAAAAAAAATCTCTTTCTCTTTTGAGGTACGCCACATAAACTTGCATCAATAATTTTTTCACTAATACCATATCCAGCAGCTTTAAAAATGTCTTTAGTAATTCGATATTTTGTATAGTTAATAAATTGACTAACATTTTCCATCACAAAAATTTGAGGCAAAATATTAGTCACTATTTGAGCAAAGGAAATAGTTAAATTTCCTCTACCTAAATCTTCATTACGCTTACCTGCACTAGAAAAGTCTTGACAAGGAGGACCGCCAATAATTAGGTATGGTTTAACTTGAATAAAAGTTTGATAATTAAAGTCAGTTTTGCTCAAATCATATTGATAAATTGGGTGATGAAAATTTTGGCGGTATACCTTAATTGCCGGTTCCCAGTTATCAAAAGCAGCAACTATATTAAAGCCTGCATTTTGAAAGCCTAACGACATACCACCACATCCGCAGAAAAGGTCAATTACGTTGATTTTGTGCATCTATATTCCAAATAGCAGTCATTTCAGTTATCAGTTATCAGTTATCAGTTGTCAGCTTTCAATATTGTATATAGCTTTTCTGAGTAACCCTGAGCTAAACTCTTATCTTTACTTAACTATTACCTGTTGCCTAAAGCATACAGTTTTATACCTCACACTTTTTGGGAATTGTTATATGGTGGTAATATTAGGAAAGCTCAGGATTTTTCTCTCATGCCGATCCGAAAACTTTGATAGTTGATGATCATAATTTGAATAAATCTCAGGGAGAAATGAGCGATTTATTAGGAGCTGTTATTAAATGATTAAATTAGAACTAATAAGGAGGTAATATTATGACTATTATTCTTGATAATTTAGAGCCAGAAATCCTGGAAAAATTACAGGATCAAGCTTTACATAACGGTAGGACTTTAACAGAGGAGATTCAAGTTATTCTAACGAAAGAATTAGCAAGTAAAACAATTAAAACTCCTGAAGAATTAGGATGGAGTAGAGGTTTCTTTGAAAGAACGGCTGGTTCTTGTGCAGATGACCCTATTGTAATTGATAATGGAGGCATTGATGAAAGTTTAGATGATAGTGTGCGAGAATGTTTCTGAAGGGTAATTTCAGTTATCAGTTATCAGTTATCAGTTATCAGTACCTCTGCAATAAGGAGGCAAGAAAATATGGTATTCTCTTTTTTTATCCCCTTAAAAGGGGAGGCTTTAGACCAGGATTTTTCGGTAAAAAATGGGTTTTTTATTAGACACTAATGTAATTGTTAGGTATTTGAATCGGCGTTCTACTCTAATCAGAGAACGGCTACAGCAAGTCGCTGTTAAGGATGTGTTTGTTTGTTCTGTCGTCAAAGCTGAGTTATTTTATGGTGCAAATAAAAGTAATAATCCTGCCAAAATATTATTAAGACAAAAGGAGTTTTTGTCAGAATTTATTTCACTTGATTTTGATGATAAATCAGCGGAAGTTTATGGAATAATTCGAGCAGATTTAGAGAAAAAAGGGACACCAGTAGGGAGTAATGATTTACAAATTGCTGCAATAGCAATGGCAAATAATTTAACTTTAGTTACTCATAATACTAGGGAATTTGAACGAATTGACGGGCTAATTTATGAAGATTGGGAAGAGGAGAGAAAGTGAGGAGAATTTGGAGCTATATTAGCTTCATTATTTGGGTTTAAAAATTGTGTAACTCCCAATAGATAGTAGGAGCAAACAACTGTTCGCCCCTACTAATTTTTCCTATCTCTCTATAGAGATAATATTAGCCAATATTTACTTTCACAACTTTATTCTTTTCTGCTTCCGCTTTAGGTAAATGTAGATGCAAAATACCATCTTTATATTCAGCTTTGACTTGGTCATTTTGAACCCGAACTGGTAGAGAAATTATTCGCTGGAAAGCACCGTAACGAAATTCAGAACGAGTCATACCTTTTTCTTCAGTTTTAACTTCCTGACGACGCTCTCCTTTAATTGCTACAGCTTCCGCAGTTACTTGTACATCTACATCTTTAGCTTCTAAACCAGGAATTTCCAGTTTTAACTCAATAGCATCATGGTTTTCTTCCATTTCTGCTGCTGGTGTAAATGCTATTCCTTTTTCTTCACCGTTTAAATAAGGAGCAAAATTGTCAAAGACACGATTCATTTCTTTCTGTAATGAATCAATTTCACGCCATGGGGAAAAACGTACAATAGCCATAGTTGTTGCCTCCTAAAAAATGTTTTATTTATGAATTGAATTGGTTGTTGTTGATAATTTTAGTAGATTTTTGGTAATCAGTAAGTTCGGTTACTTAGAGAGATGCGAGCGCATTTTCCGTACTTCAGTTTTTCTGATATTTCGCATCTCTGTAGAGATAATATTAACCGATATTTACTTTCACAACTTTATTCTTTTCTGCTTCCGCTTTAGGTAAATGTAGATGCAAAATACCATCTTTATATTCTGCCTTTACTTGGTCATTTTGAACCCGAACTGGTAGAGAAATTATTCGCTGGAAAGCACCATAACGAAATTCAGAACGAGTCATACCTTTTTCTTCAGTTTTAACTTCCTGACGACGCTCTCCTTTAATTGCTACAGCTTCCGCAGTTACTTGTACATCTACATCTTTAGCTTCTAAACCAGGAATTTCCAGTTTTAACTCAATAGCATCATGGTTTTCTTCCATTTCTGCTGCTGGTGTAAATGCTATTCCTTTTTCTTCACCGTTTAAATAAGGAGTAAAATTGTCAAAGACACGATTCATTTCTTTCTGTAATGAATCAATTTCACGCCATGGAGAAAAACGTACAATAGCCATAGTTGTTGCCTCCTAAATAAATGTTTTATGTATTAATTGAATTCGTTGTTGTTGATAATTTTAGTAGAGTTTTGGTAATTAGTAAGTTCGGTTACTTAGAGAGATGCGAGCGCATTTTCCGTACTTCAGTTTTTTTACCACCAAAACTTACCTTCAAAACTCAGTTGAAGTTGTTTTCATTCAACTTGTCTTTAATGTAATCTAAGTAGAAAAATAATTAATTCGGTTCCTGCCTACTGTGCGATCGCAATTGCCGAACATCTATAATTTTCTGGCAAAAAAATATCGTTGTTAGCGTCTATATGTTAGGAGTAATGTCTATCTTACTTAGCAGTCGCAGGAAAAAGGAAACTTATTGCTGGGTAGTTGCAAATAATCTTAGCCGAAGCATTATTCGGTGGTGGTGCATACTAATGGTAAAGGAAGCACCGGGAGTTTGGGAATTTGGGGAGATGGGGACCCACCCCTCGCCCCTCCCCCTCCTGGGAGGGGAATTTGGGGAGATGGGGACCCACCCCTCGCCCCTCCCCCTCCTGGGAGGGGAATTTGGGGAGATGGGGAGATGAGCAGTGTGGAAGAAATTAAAAAATATGTATCCTACCATTACTATGCAGGAATATCCATTATTCTAGTTGCAGTTAATCCCGAACCTAGCCCAGAATAAGCGTTATTGCTGGTAGTAACATTTTTTAACTTAGACATTCATCGACTCGGAAATACTTTTGATGGTAAATTTATAGTCAGAAACCAAAACTTTTTTCTCAAAGGAGTTATTTCACTAAATGAGTATTCAGGTTTCACCGCCAACCAACGATCTGACTCTGTCAAAAGATCAGACCCTCGCCGAAGTGGTTAAGGTCACGATTCCGAAATTAGGGATAGTCCCGAAAGTCGATGTCTATTTTCTATCAGACACGACTGGTAGCATGGGTCCAGCGATCGCCTCCGTCCAGAGAGGCATGGTAGATATCGTCAACCAAACTCAGGCTTTAGGGTCTGATGTCCAGTTTGGAGTGGGCAACTACAAAGACTTTCCAGCTCCAGATCCTAACAGACATCCCTTCGCCTTCGAGCACCAGTGTAATCTGACTGCCAATATCGCCGATGTCAAAGCCGCAGTCGATACCTGGAGCACGACCCCAGGTAGGGACGTTCCCGAGGCTCAGTTCTATGCCCTAGATCGGGTGGCCGAACCACCAGGTGGCAACATTGGTTGGCGTGCCGATGCCCAGCGGATCATCGTCTGGATTGGTGATGCCGGAGGCCATGACCCTATATGCAAGGCAATCTCCAGCCTAGACTACGACATTACCTAGAAATCAGTCACCGATAAGCTAGTGGCCGAGAAAATTACCGTGCTGGCAATGAGCTTGGAAAGCAGTGGCGCAAGGGACGGGCTGGATAACCCGATCGAAGGGGTAAGCGATTGGTACCGCAATAATTGCGGCAATCCGGTGGGCGAAGCGGGACAAGGAACCCGGATTGCCAATACAACGGGGGGCATACTAGTCTCAGGTGTCAGTCCAGATACTGCTGTTGAGCGGATTATTGCTGAGTTAGCAGCACAGATCACCACAATCAGGAACGTGCGCCTAGTAGCGAGTGGTGCAACCGAACCGTTTGTGCAAACAATCGGACCTAGCGCCGGTCATGGCCCCCTCAGCAGAGACGAAGACCATGAAATTAGCTTCGCCGTTTCCTGGCTTGGCAATGTCGCAGCCGCCACAGATATTCAGGTCTTCAACGGCTCCCTTGATGTGGTCGCCGATGGACAAATCGTTGGCAGCAAGACAGTCACAATCACAGTTCCTGCCATCATTCCGCCTGGTCCCTATCAGCATATTCCTTTAATCGTGGAGCTTTACGACGGCTCGTTCCGCAATTCCTTGGGGGTTGCTCCAGGGCGACGTCTTCTGTTGAGCCAGGATACCCCCAGCCTGGCTCCTCCTTATTATATGAATAACCTCACGAGTTCGTTGAAGATCCGTCCGGGTCCGAACTTCAACCCGAATGCCGACTATGAGGTGAGCTTCTACAACGACCCCGACTATATCGGTGGTCAGTTAGTGCTGAAACCTGGTGAGTATCCGGAGCTAAATTTGGGACCAATCAATTTCGGGAACATGATCTCTTCGGTCAAGTTCGACCAGGGTGTGCCACCAGCCCCAGCGGTGAGTCCGATCCCGGTGGTAGCCGAACTCTACAGCGGTGTGAACTACGGAGGAATTCGGAAGCTGATTATATTTGAGGATGTGGACAACCTGCATACCTACTCTGAGTTCAACAACCTGGCTTCCTCGGTGAAGGTATTCAAAGGGCCGAACTACAGGCCAGGAGATAAGATCAGGCTCTACGACCTTTTCAATGGTACTGGTGACTACATCGACCTTGAACCCGGTGAGTATCCGGATCTCCAACAGAGCCACCGCTTTGGTAATAGGACCTCATCAACCAAGTTCATCATCGGAGATGGCACGGGGTCTGAACCAGCTTCCCCCGGGTCCATGGAGTACGCCCACATTCCCTTAATCGTGGAACTGTACCAGCATTTATTCACCCCGAGCACGCCTTGGATGGGGGCTCCAGGGCGACGTCTTCTGTTGAGCCAAGACACCCCCAATCTGGCTCCTCCTTATTCTATGAATAACACAGTTAGCTCGTTGAAGATCCGTCCGGGTCCTAACTTTGACCCGAATGCCGACTACGAGGTGAGCTTCTACCGCGAGGCCGACTATATCGGTGGTCAGTTAGTGCTAACGCCTGGTGAATATCCGGATATCCACTTTGGACCAATCAGGTTCGGGGACCAGATCTCTTCGGTCAAGTTCAACCAGGGTGTGCCACCAGCCCCAGCGATGAGTCCGATCCCGGTGGTAGCCGAACTCTACGACCTTATAAACTACGGAGGCCGGAAGCGGATTATATTTGAGGATGTGGATCACCTGGGTCACTACTCTGGCTTCGACAACCGGACTTCCTCGGTGAAGGTATTCAAAGGGCCGAACTACATGCCAGGAGATAAGATCAGGCTCTACGACCTTTTCAATGGTACTGGTGACTACATCGACCTCGAACCCGGTGAGTATCCGAATCTCCAACAGAGCCACACCTTTAGTAATAGGACCTCATCGACCCGGTTTATCATCGGAGATGGCACAGGGTCTGAACCAGCTTCCCCCGGGTCCATGGAGTACGCCCACATTCCCTTAATCGTGGAGCTGTACCAGCATTTATTCTGGAGAGGGAATCCAGGTATGCGTCTGCTCTTGAGCCAAGACACCCCCGACCTGGCTCTTTATTATATGGATAACAGAACTAGCTCGTTGAAGATCCGTCCGGGTCCGAACTTTGACCCGAATGCCCACTACGAGGTGAGCTTCTACCGCGACGCCAACTATATCAGTAGTCAGTTAGTGCTGAAACCTGGTGAATATCCGTATATCCACATACCAATGCGGTTCGGGGAGTCGATCTCTTCGGTCAAGTTCAACCAGGGTGTGCCACCAGCCCCAGCGGTGAGTCCGATCCCGGTGGTAGCCGAACTCTACGACCTTATAAACTACGGAGGCCGGAAACTGATTATATTTGAGGATGTGAACCACCTGGGTCAATACTCCGGCTACAACGACCTGACTTCCTCGGTGAAGGTATTCAAAGGGCCGAACTACAGCCCAGGAGATAAGATCAGGCTATACCAAGATCCCGATGCTAGTGGTAACTACATCGACCTCGAACCCGGTGAGTATCCCAATCTCCAACAGAGCCACTCCTTTAGTAATATGACCTCATCGACCCGGTTTATCAAAGCATAACCTTCTTCTGTCACTCTTCGGTTTTTCCTACTAGCAGTCAAATGTTACCTTAAATCTTTTGACTTCATCCTGTATGTAGGACTTTAGATTGATATAGTCCCCTGCTGTAATCTGTAATTCAGCGGGGGATTATCAGTACAATTGCTGATTCTCAGTTCATCGAGCCTACTTAAAAATTGACCGTCTCCGTTCAAAATCTAGAGGTCAGTTTGGCGTTGAGCCGAGATATGTGTAAAATCATGCCATATCTCCTTGTAACTATTACTATACATAGCTTCCAATCTTCACTGCCAAGCAATCTGCTACACATCTCTCTGAAGGTCTTCACTCGTCCCGCGAATATAAACCATCGTTGTAGGGGTATGAGCGAATTTCTCCCCCAGAATAGAACACATTATCGGGAAAGACCTTGCCACAGCAATTAGAGCGCACCAACGGAATTGTCCGCCAACAAACAGGTCTCGGGCATCGCCGACAGAATAAATTTGGCAAGAACTGGGAGCTTTCCTCAAGTGACGGCAAGGTTGCTGGTGAGCTATTTCAATTGGATTTGGGTTCGCCCGTCGCAAGGAAAATAGTGCAGCCACATTCGGCAGAGTTGGCGTTGGCGGAGTAAGTGCGACAGCTATATCGCTCCTTGGTATTGGCATGACTTAATTACTTATCTCACACTTTGCGCTCTGCACTACTGGATTTTTCCTTCTTCCTTCTTCCTTCTGCCATACACAATAATTACCTCAAATTTAGTTTCCTCTGGGATTTTGACAGAACACATATGTATCAAACATCGCTCCCACTAAACTAAAAGTGACAGCAATTACCAAACACCCTTGCCAAGGATGGCCATCACCAAACGTGGCCAAGAAATGCCAAATTTGCCTAACACCAGATTGACCAATTGTCCGTAAACTGGGAAAATGACTAATTAAGGCAAAGCTCGTCCAGCTAACCCCAATTAACAGAATAGGAGTTACAAAGCTAAAGATACTTGTAAGTAACAAAGAACGTAGAAGATTAGGCAAAATATTCATATATGTAAAAATAAGTTCAGTCATAATGCCACTTAGTAGCAAGTCAGCTGATATAGCTAACTTACTTTCTAAGATAGAGAGCGATCGCTCAAAATCACTCAATCTGTCAGAAAACTTCAACGTTGGTTAAACAATCTTGTTGAAGATTGGTAAATTTCTCTCATTAGTTTTGTTTAGTCTTCTAATTTATTAATTTCTATTGAGTAAGATTACTTTTAAGTTAAATTTAGGGGTATGGGGACAACGGATGTTGGCTGCAGCATATTTAGCAGGCCAAGTATTTTTTCATGTCCTAAAGGGCAAAATTCATCGTCGTAACACTGTTGAGCAAATGGCTATAGTCGGTCCAGAATCTTTACTCATTGTCTTACTGACAGCTAGTTTTGTAGGTATGGTATTTACCATTCAGGTTGCTAGGGAACTTGTTTCCTTCGGTACAGCGAATATGGTTGGGGGTATGTTGGCTATAACTTTAACCAGGGAATTAGGCCCTGTATTGACAGCAGTTGTTGTCGCAGGAAGAGTAGGTTCAGCATTTGCAGCGGAAATAGGCACGATGAAGGTGACAGAACAAATTGATGCTCTGTATATGCTGAAAACCGATCCGGTAGATTATTTAGTTATTCCTAGAGTTATTGCTTGTGCTGTAATGATGCCAATATTAACTTTGTTATGTTTAATAGCTGCCATATTAGGTGGACTTATAGTGGCAGTTAATATGTACGATATTTCCCAGAGTATATATATTAGTTCTGTCCATACTTTTCTGACTCTTTGGGATTTATGCAGTGGATTGCTTAAATCAATGGTATTTGGTGTTTTAGTTGCTGTAATTGGTACAAGTTGGGGTTTAACTACCACTGGTGGGGCAAAAGGAGTAGGCCAATCTACAACCACAGCAGTTGTGACAGCCTTAATATCTATTTTTATCTTTAATTTCTTTCTCTCTTGGGCAATGTTTCAAGGTATTGGTGGAGCAATGAAGCAAAGTTTTTAATATTAGGGAGATGGGGAGATGGGACCCACCCCTAACCCCTCCCAGGAGGGGAATGTGGGGAGATGGGGAGTAGGTTTTTTAAATTCTTGATTTTTGCTTTTCTTCTGTTAATCTAGGAGCAGGCTAACTATTATTTTGTTTGTAAATTAAAAGTCAAAATTAGTCACTTATCTCTAAGCCTTTGTGAATGAAAAACTAAAAACATTCATTTTAAATTGATTTTTAGGAGCATAATTTTGATTATTTTAAGCAAATTAGATTTTTCTGAGTTTTGAGGATGTTGAAACTGATAAATTTTTATACTATCTATCACTACCTTTTACAATAAATAATTGTATTGAGCAAATAAAATAAAACTATGACTACTATTTCTACATCCGAACCCAAACAAACTATCGAACTTGCCCCTAATTATAAAATTCCTCTGGTGCTAATAATTAGTGCATTGCCTTTGGCCTTTTGGCAACCATGGGTAAGTCTAGCGATCGCTCTATTTGGTATATTTCTATTATTTCAAACAGCCACTATCCGTCTCAAATTTACTGATACATCTCTAGAAGTATATCGTTCAGAAAAACTAATACGAAGCTTTCCTTATCAAGATTGGCTAAACTGGGAAATATTCTGGTCTCCTGTCCCAATTTTATTCTATTTTAGGGAAGTTAAAAGCATTCACTTTCTACCAATTATTTTTGACCCTAAAACACTAAAAAATTGCCTAGAAAAACACTTACCCTCAAATCAGAATTCAATAGAAGCTTAGTAAATTTATCTTATACCAATTTGAAAAAAGAATGCTATATTTAAGTGGTACTTCAATTATTAAGTAATTAACACAGACTGAATAATTTTTTTGAGAATTATTAGCTAGTTATTGTTAGTTATTCTTATTTCTACTTCTCGCTATCAGACGTTGAATTAAATCTCCCTACCAACTCCCCTACTCCCCTGCAATGCGAAAATGTAGCAAATATTTATCAAATTGGTATATTAAAAGTTATACATAAATCTACTAAAATTACCAATGGATAATTGATAATTAATCCATTGGGTTTAAAGCCTCTCCTTTTAAGGAGAAAAAAGCGGTCGATCTTCGGAGCTTCCCGTAGGGTGGGATGGCGATCTTCGGAGCGGGTCTGCAAGAACAGGTCTCCTCGCCATATCCAATCGACCAAGAGAAGAAATCAGATTTCCTTATATTCAATTCCGTAACGGTTTTAACTAGAGGTAATTATCCATTATTCATTATTCATTATCCATTAATGAATCGTTCCCTTTGAGCTAATATCTACAAAAGCTTAAAGTAGAAAATAAAAACTATTCAGTTTAAAACCCTGAATGAAAATAGCATAAAGTCTTGATAATTTTTTTCCATTATGTACCCAGACGAAACACAATCAGAAGAACAAAAAGACCAATCAACAACAACTTCAGATAATATAAATGAAATAGTTCCTTCACCTTGGGATTTAGATGAAGAGGTTGAGACTCAAGTTATTCCTACAGATAAACAAAGTGTCAGGACTTACAAGTCTACCACGACTCAACCAATAGATGCAGAGTATGTTCCATTAGTTGAAGAAAATTCTACAGATACTCCTAATATCAAGGAAAAATCTACAACTCCCCCAGTTACAGAAATAGATGCAGAGTATGTTCCATTTGTAGAAGAGAATTCTACAGATACTCCTAATATCAAAGAAGAATCTACAACTCCCCCATTTGTAAAAGAGAATTTTACAGATATTCCTAATATCAAAGAAGAACCTACAACTCCCCCAGTTGCAGAAATTGAAACAGAATTAACACCAGCAGTTAATGGCCTTCAACAGCAAGAAGAAAATTTGAAGGAGGAAATAGCTGTCCTACAACAAACCAAGGCCAAATTACAGCAAGAAGTAATGGCGCAAACTGAGGCCATAGGGCGTCTGTTACCTGAAGCTTTGAATCAGTTAGAGTCCCGTAGACAAGTATTGCAAGTAGAAGTCGAAAAACTAGAACGTCGCAAAGAACGTATTCAGAAAGAGATGCGAACTACTTTTGCAGGTGCTTCTCAGGATTTGGCAATTAGAATTCAGGGATTTAAAGATTATTTAGTAGGAAGTTTACAAGATTTAGCTCTTGCTGCCGAACAGTTAGAATTAACTCCACAGATACAGGAACCTCCAACACCTTCTGTGATGGAAAATTCTCCTCGGTCTGTCAGAAATGCTGAAACTCCACAATTTGCAGAAATGGGTTTTGAGGAGCAAGCTAGACAAATTCGTCTAATTCTTGATGAATATCGAAAGATGCCAGATTATTATGGCCCTCCCTGGAAATTACGGCGTACATTTGAACCTATTCATGCAGAAAGAGTTTCTAATTGGTTTTTTTCCCAGGGTGGTCGTGGTGCCCTGCGAACTATGGGCAGTCGCTTGCAAAATATTTTGCTTGCTTCGACAATTGTTTCTGTACTAAGAGATTTGTACGATACACGAGTACGGGCCCTAATACTTGCTAACTCCCCGGAACGTTTAGGAGAATGGCGTCGGGGTTTACAAGATTGTCTAGGAATTGACCGCCGTGATTTTAGTCCAGATAGAGGTGTGGCTTTGTTTGAAGAGCCAGAAGTATTGGCCCAAAAAGCAGACAGATTGGTAAAACAGGGAAAATTACCGCTCATTATAATTGATGATACGGAAGATAGAATTAGTCTCTCAATGTTACAGTTTCCTCTGTGGTTAGCTTTTGCTCCTGAACCTGGACTTCAGAACTCCATAGATAGGTTTTGAAATGGAAGAAGGAAGAAGGAAGAAGGAAGAAGTGAAGAAGGAAGAAGGAAGAATAAATATCGCCTTTCTCAATTTACTGAGGTACAGTTGTTTTTCTTATTTCCTACTCCCTAAAGCAAAGTAATTTTGTACCTCACGCTTCTTGGGAATTGCTATATCTATGAATTGGAGCAAGCAAAAAGCTAATTCAGAGGGATTGTGGATATAGGATCAATTCAAGCTATGCTAAATTTGTTCCTCCTAATTGATGCTTTTTTTAAAGGAGTAATTTAATGATTAGCTGGTTATTATTAAACGGAGTAATATTAATTATTGCCTATTTATTGGGTGCTACTCCTAGTGGTTATTGGATAGGTTCGTGGTTCTACGGGATTGATATTCGCGAACAAGGTTCGGGTTCTACAGGTGCGACAAATGTATTAAGAACCATCGGCAAATGGCCTGCTTTGGCGGTGTTAGTTATTGATATTTTAAAAGGGGTATTAGCGATCGCTCTAGTCCGCTATATTTACTCTCTTTTGTTTGTGCAAAACTTAACTATTGCTGCTGGAATACCTGATGTTTATATAGCAAAAGAATGGATGGTAATCTTAGCAGGACTAATAGCTATATTCGGCCATACTAAATCTATTTGGATTGGTTTTAAGGGAGGCAAATCAGTTGCTTCTAGTCTGGGTATTTTGTTAGCAATGTCTTGGGTTGTTGGTTTAGGAGCACTTTCTGTATTTGCTGTATTTTTAGCTATTAGTCGTATTGTTTCTCTGAGTTCTATCATTGCTACTATTTCTGTTTCTGGGTTAATGTTTTTCACAGGTCAACCACTGCCTTATGAAATATTTGCTGTTGCTGGTGGTATGTATGTAATTTTGCGTCACCGCAGCAATATTGAACGACTTTTAGCTGGTCAAGAACCTAGAATTGGGCAAAAGTTATCAACGGAATCTTAGAGGTTGTCTGAGAAGTCTCATTTACTACATCCAAGCCCCCTAAATCCCTCAAAATTGAGGGACTTTTAGAAGTAAATTGACTCTTGTTCCCCCCAAAGTTGGCTTGCTAGACGGGCAAAATTCAGTATCAAAAAACTTTTCAGATATCCTCTTAGTTGAAGAAGGTAGAAAGCAGAGAGCAAAAGGGAAAATTGCTTATGTATAGTCTCCCCTACAACCCAAATTTATTGTCCTAACCAAAAGACGCAGTGCTATAAAACCTTCTTCTTTCTTCCTTCTTCCTTCTGAATTAACTGTTGAAATTCTAATTTTCCAATTTTCCCCAAATAGCTAATCCTCCACCTCTTCCCCTCGCAGAAATAAATTTTTCTTGAATCAAAAAGTAAGCAAAAAAAGCTTGCTTACCCACACTTTCAGTCGCAAATTTATCTTCACTTTCTTGACCACCTCGAATATATCCAGAATAAAGTTTTACTCCTAATAATTTGATTGTAATTTTTGTAAAATCAAACGCCAAAATATTTTTTTTATCTATAAATTTTGTCGGACCAGAAAGAGATAGTTTCAAACCAGCAAATTCTACCGTATTTTCTACCCTGCCTATTTCTAATTGCTCAGGTGTTTCAGAAGTATTGAGAGGAGAAAAATAGGAGAGTGAAATTTTTACCCAATTAGGAATATAACGTCCAGCTCCCAGAACAATACCTGCTCGCTTTCTAGTTTTTTTCGTACCAGTAATAAAACATAATTGCCAATTGCCCGATAATTGCTCAATATTATAGTTATTTTCTTGTTTTTTTGACTGTTTTTCAATTTGAATAAGTGCAGAGACTACAGAATCTTGAGAGGGTTTATTCGGGGAATTTTTGATAACTGAATTAGCTGCTGTTTCTATTGTTATTAAATCTTCCATAATATTCTTAAATAATTTTTGAATTTTTAGATATTATACATATTTGAGAAATAAATCTTACAAAACCATTTTTTGAGGAAAAAAATAACTAGAAGTAGTAGACTGTTTCATCTAATTAATTATAGGATTTTATGTATTCGGTTGGTGTTATACCTGTTTTCTTTTTGAATAATCGTGAGAAATATTGAGGATATTCAAAGCCGAGAGCGTAAGCTACTGTTGCTACTGTTGCATTAGAATCTAACAATAAATCTTTTGCTTTATCAAGCAAATGTAAATGAAGATTTTCTATAGCTGTTTTGCCTGTTTCTACCTTTAGAGCATCGCTTAAGTAACGAGGAGTCATGTTCAGTTTATTTGCAATTTCTTCAATTGTTGGAATTGCTTTTCCATAAATCTGATCTTCATTCATATAACGCTCAACTTCATCAATGAATTTATCAAGTAAATTAGAGTTATTTTCTTTACGATGCAAAAACTGACGGTGATAGAAACGATTGGCATATTTTAACAACGTATCTAGCTGTGAGAGAATAAGCTCTTTACTGAATTCGTCTTGGTTGCTGTGATATTCATATTCTATCTGATCAATCAACCCTGAAATCATCTGTTCCTCTTTTTGCGACAAATGTAGGGCTTCGTTGACTGCGTAGCTGAAATAGTTATATTTCTTGATTTCATCCTTGATCGAATACCCACGGATAAAATCCTCATGGAAAACAATTGTGCGGCCTGTTGATTTTACATTTAGCCCCACAACCTTCACTTCCTGCTTCGGAGCCATGAAAATCATTGTGCCGTTTTTACAGTCATATTTTGTGCGGCCGTAAAAGATTTCGCCGGATGTAATATGCTTGAGTGATACCGAATAAAAATCACCGCTTAGTGTAATATCTCGATCGTCACATTTTGTATCATTTGTCTTGTTGGACGACATAGCTACCACAGAAAACAAAGGATGTTCCGGGTCTGGAAGCCCTAAAAAGCTGTGGTACTCTCTCAAATCACTGAAATGTATCTTTTTTGTATTCATATTAAATCACCTTATCTTGTTTGAAGTGGATCGCCTAGAGGAGGCATGGGCGATCCACTTCGTTTAGTCGCATTATATCATGTCCGGATAATTAGGGCTTGTTGAAAAAAGCAAAGTGTGGTCCGGGTGGGAAGTGTGGGAACCCACCCCTAACCCCTCCCAGGAGGGGAATGTGGGAAGACTGGGATTGTAGGAGAAATAATTTTTCCTTGATTTTTCTGCCTCGCCCTGCCCCAACGTCCTCACTTTATGCAGCTCTTTTCACCGAAAAACTGATACTTTTTCACGACTTAAAATGGCTAAAACCTTTATCTGTAAATGCTTTTATATTTAATCAGCAGAGCAATAATTAGTGATAAAAAAACCTTTTCCCGTAAGTACCTTTTCTTTCCTCTCTTGGTGCGCATTCCCTCTCTTGGTCAGCATTCCCTTGCGCCGACAGGCGCAAGGGGTCGCACCGCTTCTGCCTTACCTCCTCCAAAATGTAAGTATTCAACCGGACATGATATTACAGCGGTTTAATAATGAATAAACCACAATCATACTGACTCCTTACTCATTACTCATTACTCCTCACTCCTTACTCATTACTCATTACTCCTTACTCATTACTCTTACAACAGTTTTGTGGTCTACTCAACTGAAAAGCACTGTAGGCTACCGCTGGGACTGACTATGGTTGGGCTTTGGTTTGTGCGCCACCATGCTTTTTGAAGAACCCGTCCATCGCGTCAATGGCTCTAGAAACAAATTCGTCTCTGTCGTACAGGTCAACATGGGATGCGCCTTCGATTTCAACAAACTGTTTCGGGTCAGATGCTTTATCGAAGAAAGTTTTTGTTAGTGGTCCTGTCATGAGAACACCACTAGCAGGCTCCATCGCCTTTTCACCAATGATGCCAATGTATGGCGTGTAGAGGTAAGGTGCGTAACTTGTCGCATCAGCCAACATCGGTGCTTCAAGCATAAAGGATGGCGACAGGTGCGAGTAGTTGGGGTAAGTTTCCGCACCCGCACGTTTGGTCATATAATAATCATAACCTTCGCTCGGTGTTGCTCCATTCTTGACCGCTTCCACTTCTGCTCCCATGCCAAGCGCATCAACATATTCGACGACGCCTGTTTCATAGGCTTTTTGACGACCTGCATTTTGTCTAGCGATTAAGGCTGTAACAGTCTCACGATCCATCGCTTCAAAGTAGCTAGCCTTATTGCCCATCATGCCGGATACAGAGGCAATCGCTTTCAAGCGTTTATCTGTCGTGGCAGTCAAAGCCATGTAACCGCCTGATGCGCAAACGCCGATGCCAAAGAGGTTGTCACGGTCAACGAAGGGAAGTGTACCCATGAAGCTAACCGCATCGCGGATGCTTTCAATCTTCACAAATGCATTTTCGTTGTTACGAATTTCCCCTTCGCTGTCGCCATAACCGATATGGTCAAAAACGATCATGACATAACCGCGTTCGGCAAGATCAGGACCGTAAACGGCTCCGGTTTGCTCTTTCACTTGGTTAAAGGCTGACGAAAAGACAATAGCGGGATAGCTACCATTTGAATCAAAACCTTCTGGTGTGTAGAGGTGAGCTGAAAGGTTTAATCCCTGAGATTTAAAGGTAATATCATTTTTTCCAGATTTTAAATTTTGTAATTTCATCATGGTGTCCTGTTCAATTAAGTTTTAAATTCGCTTACATTTACGATATTATCCAGTTATTTGAGATTAGTAAATAAACAAAACTGCAGGATTTGGATACATTTTTGCAACTTATGTTTTAAATGAACAGGACTTAGGCACTGACCTGACAATAGATGTAGGGTCTTGCTCAGTTACGCTACTGCTAACACACCCTACTGGACTTCCTATTCCCTCTATTCCCTAGCGCTACGCGCTATGCTACTTTTTCCGAATAAAATGCGCCCAAACACCTCCATTAGGACCTGCAACTCGATCCATGTAATCATAGGGATAAGTTAAACGAGTACCTTCAGTATCAGAATAACCAGTTAAAGCATTCCCCCAAGGATCGTTAACAATATAACCCTTGTAGTTATATCCGATCGCTGTCAATATATGACCGCTAGCAGTAAAGTCTCCTGCCACAACTACTGGACGACGGTTATTCAACTCATTTTTTACCTCAGACCACTCACGGGTAGTACTAAAACTTGTCTCAAAATCATAAGCACGAATTAACGCTGATAATACACTGTGGTCTGTTTCTGAACCCTGACCATAATTATTAAAACACCATTCCAATAACTCATCTTCTAACTGATCGCCTCAATAAGACCGTACTCCATAATAAGCAAATATCATGGCGATCGATGTTACATTACAAGTAGACCAATAAAACCGAGGGTTATCACGTTGAGAAAAATAGGGTACATTCAGCTCTATATTATTTCTAATGGGATTAAAAGATTTATTCCCACGTTTAAACAAAAAATAACTAGGAAACACATAACCAGTATTACCAAATTCCCCCATTTGTTCGGTCAAAGCAACTTTGAGATGATTTCCCTCTACAGCATAACTATTCACCCCGTATACTCGACCAATAGGTAACGTTACTCTTTCTGAGCGACCTAACAAAAATGAAAACAAAGGTCGCTTTTTTATCACGGTAGTTTCTCGAACCGTCATCGTCATAGCATTAGGATCGTAGAGTATTTCCTCTTCTTGTTTCTTGATTCTAACGTGCTGCCAATAGATATATCCCACTTTACCAAAACCGGGAATAGATTCCAGCAGAGTTACGCGAAAATGTCCTTTAGTGGAAGCATAACCAGTAATTGCCAAAGTCTGACCTAGAGATAATTCTGCTTTTTGATTATCATCAAGTTGAGATGAATCTTCTGGACTACCCTTAATAAAAGTTTTTTGAACTACCAATATTTTAGCGCTGATATAAGTATCTGGAACATCGGTAAAATCAAATAGTAGAAGTTTAGAACCTTTTGTCATTTCAACATAGGGTTCATAAAAATAGCCAAAATTCCCTATCGGTGATATTGCATTACTCAATACCACTTTTAAATGCCCATCAACTAATCCATATTTTTCAACAGTAAAAATTTCTCCTGCGTCAACCCTAACTTTTTGTTGATTATTAAGCTTGGAACTATCTATAGGATATAATTTAAACCAAGTATCCTTGACAACTTTCAATTTAGTATCTTTTCCAGCAGATATTGGTTCTGAACTTACATAAATATTAATTACTTTACTATCAACAACATTTCCCTTACTATCAAGACTTTGTAAGCGTAACCACCGTGTTCCCTCTGTATTAAAACCTCGACTTAATTTGACTTCCCATAAACCAGACTCTGAGTCAAGATTCACTGGCAATGGATATTTATCTTCCGCAGTCACTGTTACAGTTTTTCCTTGACTAGGATCATAAGTACCCCGGAGAGTTGTGCTTTGATTCACCAAAACTTCTGTAGGACCTAAAAATTTGAGTGTGGCAGCAGTAGCAAAAGCTTGACTAGCTTCAGTTAATTGCACAAAATCTGGATAAACGTACCCCTCGTTACCAAAGTCGGGTAGGTTTTCTGTGAGTAATATTCTGGTATGGTTATTTTGGTATGTGTAGTTGGAGACACCATAAACCATTCCTTTTTGCAGAATTAATTTTTCATCTGGTTTTAAATATGCTTCGTTTGTTGGTTGCTTTTTGATGACGGTATTGTTGAGGGTTTTCAGAGCGATCGCTGTTTGATTATATTTTACTGTTTCCCCTTGTCTGATAATTTCCACTTTTTGTGGATCGATATATCCTGTATCGCCAAAACCTGGGATAGCTTTAGTTAAAGATACTCGAAAATGATCTTCCACACTTGCATAACCTTGGATAACATAAGTTTCTCCAGAAAAAAGTTCTATTTGTTCATTGGATGCTAGTTGGGAATAAGGTTCCGGTTTAAGTTTAATTTGAGTTCTTTCTTTGACCCATAGTAAGGCTTTATCTGGGGGTGCTTCTGGTAAATTAGCACGATTGAAGTAGAGAATTTTTGCCCATTTAGATAAGTGTACTTGTTGAGAATTAAAATAGCCAAATTTGCCAATGAGTGGAATAGGTGTTGCAAGTTCAACTTGTAGATAGTTATCTACTAACTGATAATTTAGCAGTCGATAAGTTTGACCTGCTGATAGATTTGCTTTTTCTTGAGCAGTTAAATTATCTAGATATTCTAATCTTTCTTGAAAGACAGTATTCGTGAGGGTAATTAATGTTAATGATGGGTAAATATTCGGTTCAGTATTAACAGTAATATTAATTGTTTGTTCAATAACTAAAATATTATTTATATCCGTTCCTTTCAGTCGTAACCAACGATTTCCTGAAGTATTAAACCCTGATTCTAAAATTATGTGCCATCATCCTGTAGCTAGATTTTTAGTAACATTCAAAGTATTTATCTTCTGCTAATAGAGCAATACTATGGATTTGTTCGGGATTAAATTTACTTGTAATAATAGTAGGTTGATTAACTAGAAATTCGGTCGGACCAAGATAGGAAAGGGTATCTTTACTCATAATTTCTATTTATTCTAAAACTAAAATTTACTACAACAAATAAACCTGTAGATAATTCTACAGGTGATGAGTAAAAAAATATTTTTCGGAAAATTTATTAGATACTGAAAATTAGTAGAAATCTCCAGAAAAGAGGGAGTAGGGAGTAGGGAACCCACCCCTAACCCCTCCCAGGAGGGGAAGAATTGATAGTTTCTGTGCGATAATCAATTTTATTTTTTATTATCGGAGATGTCTAGTACAAACTATAGCAAAGAATGGATTGCTGAGGACATAGACTGATCATAAACCGTAAGACAGGGAAATGTTTTTCCCACTGTTCCCTATTCCCTATTCCCTATTCCCTATTCCCTATTCCCTGGCTATAATTATTTTGCACCGATAACTTCTAAAATATCTTGAGCGTGACTACCAGTTTTCACATTCTCATCGACGTGAGAAATGTTCCCTGTGGAGTCAATAATATAGGTGACACGCTTAGGATATCCACCACCTTCAACATCATAAGCTTTTGTGATAGCGCCATCAACATCTGCCAATAGTTGGAAAGGCAAACCATATTTCTCAGTGAAAGCTTTGTGGGAAGCTTCATCATCCATGCTTACACCAAGAACAACCATATCTTTACCTTGGTATTCAGCATAGTTATCTCGGAAGCTTTGAGCTTCTTTAGTGCAACCTGGAGTATCATCTTTGGGATAAAAATATAGGACAACTGTTTTGCCAGCAAAATCAGATAAGGAAACGGTGCTGCCGTTGGTATCTTTTACAGTGAATTCTGGTGCTTTAGTGCCAACAGATAATGGCATAGATTTTGTTTTCTCCTTAATAGGTTTACAGTATGGCCTTGTTTTCTTTCTGTTATTTTAAGATATTTTGTGCTTTGAAAAACTTTTTATACCAAATCCGCTTATCAAAAATATTTTATATAATCTAAGATTAAACCTCTTCCTTATTTTCCCCACACCCTATCTCCGCATTTTTACAATTGTGAGGATCTATAAACCGGATTTAGCATTACTTACCCTATAAATTGTTTTCTAAACTACTTAGTAAAAAAAAATCAAGTATTATTTGTATAGCTTATTTTAATGTAATATTATTTGTATTATGAATCAAGATAAAAAAACTTACTTATATGGTATAATGAATAAAAAAAAATAATAACAATGACCTCTATAAAATCTGCAAACTTAATATCACTCCAATACCCTACTAATACTGAAAAAAGGGCGGAAATAGCGCTTAGTTGTAGTCCGTTTAACATCAGCTTATTTGTAACAATGTCGGATAGAAGTGTGGAATTAAAATCAATAGCATCAGAGATAGGCTTCAAAAATGCCTATACTCGTTCGCTTATATCAGAATTAGCTGCTGAAAATTATCTAATGTGGCTCATTCAGGTGGGTGTATTAAGGAGAGAAGTTGATGGACAGGGTATTACAGATGGTTTTCGCCTCACACCTCTGGGCCATAAGTTAGTTAAAAAATATTCTCCAAAGGGAAGTTGGTCTCAACCCTCTGTGAGCGATCGCTTCTATAATTTAATTAATCGTTGGTTTCGACTTCCTATTTAGATGGGCAAAAAATATTCAAGTTTTGAAGAATTCGATCGTAATTTTTTAGTCAAACCTCAACTTTATAGTTATAGATTCTGAAATTAAGTGAATATAGATTATTAACTTCAAAAAAAAGCGCTAATAGCTCAAAATGCTTTTCTTTTGCTCTTACAATATGTTTAATATCAGTGAGGTTCTATGGTATGCAAGATGCCCGCACTTTATAGTTAATATTTGTACCTCATATACCACCAAATATTCTCTCAATTTCTTATCTACCTTATTCGAAAGCTTATATACTTTATCAGCTTGTAAAGTAAAAAAAAATACGGCGTTGGTGATGCGTGGCTATGATTGTGCTTTAATAGCAATTGTCTAACTATTAACTGAAAAGCATTTTATATTTCGCTAAATTTAGGTTTCATAGCTTGACTTACCAACGCCAAAAATACAAGTATTTTACCAAATTCATAAGAAGTTCCATAGAAAAAATTTTAATCAGAGTTGACTGTAGCTCAAGAAAGACTTGTTCATAAATTTCATAATTCTGTGCAGCCTCACATAAAATTGGTATAGTAAAAGATTACACAAAGCTAGCTATATATATTTTAGATTGCAGATAGAAAAATCTTAATTATAATTCCTTTATTACAAACAGCTATGAAAGCAATTATGGTAGTGGGAACTACCTCCCATGCGGGGAAATCTCTGATCACTGCAGCTATCTGTAGAATTTTATCACGTCGTGGATGGAGAGTATCCCCCTTCAAAGGACAAAATATGGCTTTGAACTCTTATGTCACATCTAGTGGTGGAGAGATCGGCTATGCTCAAGCAGTACAAGCTTGGGCCGCAGGTGTTACTCCTGCGGTAGAAATGAATCCTATTTTGTTGAAACCTCAAGGAAATATGACTTCTCAAGTTATCCTCAAAGGAAAAGTATTAGATACAGTAGGAGCCATAGATTATTATCAGAAATATTTTAATATTGGTTGGCAGGCTATTAAAGAATGTTTACAACTTTTATCTCAGGAATTCGACATTATAGTCTGTGAAGGAGCAGGTAGTCCAGCAGAAATTAATTTAAAGCACCGAGATTTAACTAATATGCGAGTAGCCAAGTACTTGAATGCGACTACAATTTTAGTAGTTGATATAGATCGAGGTGGTGCTTTTGCTCATATTATTGGTACTCTAGAACTGCTAGATCCAGAAGAAAGAAGTTTAATTAAAGGGATTGTAATTAATAAATTTAGAGGACAGCGATCGCTTCTAGATTCAGGTATTGAATGGTTAGAAAAAAGAACTAATATTCCTGTAATTGGCGTAATTCCCTGGATTGATGAAGTCTTTCCTGCCGAAGATTCTTTAAGTCTTTTAGACCAACGTTCTACTAAATCTAATACTGAGATTATAATTGCAATTATTAAATTACCAAGAATTTCTAATTTTACTGATTTTGATCCTTTAGATGCAGAGTCTAGTGTCAAGATTAAATATCTCAATCCTAATGATGATTTAGGTTATCCTGATGCGGTAATTATTCCTGGTTCTAAAACTACTATTAGCGATTTATTAATATTACAAAAAAGTGGCATGGCAACAGCTCTCAAGGATTACCAAGCTGCTGGCGGTACAGTTATGGGAATTTGTGGTGGTTTTCAAATGCTTGGTGAAGTTTTAATTGATGCTCAGGGTTTAGAAGGACAAAAGGGAGAATATCAAGGACTAGGACTACTACCACTCAAAACTGTAATTGCTGCTCAAAAAATTTCTCGTCAGCGACAAGTTATTGCTAATTATCCTCTAGCTAATTTACCAGTAATCGGTTATGAAATTCATCAAGGTAGAACCAAAATTACAAAACCAGATATGGTAAATCCTTTATTTAATGATCGTGATTTGGGATTTATTAATAATAATCAGTCTGTCTGGGGTAACTATTTACATGGAATTTTTGATAATAGTCCTTGGCGTCGTTCCTGGTTAAATCTCTTGCGTAAAAAACGAGGTCTCGAAGGTCTACCTACTGGTGTTGCTAACTATAGAGAACAAAGAGAAATAATGTTAGATTCAGTTACAGATCAAGTTAATCGTCACTTAAATTTAAAGTTGATATTTAACTAAAATTTACTGATTAAAATTCACTATAAGCTAACAGTTAATCAAATAATTATTGCTTAATTATGGAAATACTTTTCTTGCCAGATAATGTTACTGTTGAGGCAGAGTCAGGAGAACCTATTCTAGAAGTTGCTGAACGTGCTGGAGTAACTATTCCTACAGGTTGTTTAATGGGTTCTTGTCATGCTTGTGAAGTTGAAATTGATGGTGGTCAAATTATTTGCGCTTGTATTACAGCAGTTCCTCCAGGACGGAAAAAAATGACGATAAATCTGTCTGTAGACATGGACTGGTAATCTTAATGTGGGTGGTAGGTTGTAGGTTCTAGTAAAAAATTACGGGGTATAAATAATAGTAATTAATTTGATTTAGCTACTTAATAGAAGTTTAACTCTTTGACTTATATTTATTGTTCTATCGATCTATATAAGTTGCTACTTAAATCCAGCAAAGAGTTTAATTTATTTTTGCTTGTTCCTATTTTGTTTTCAAAATCTAAAATTTTAATGCCGTTACAAGCTTCGTTTAAAATTTGTTTTAATATTCTTAAGCTGTTTGACTGACAATTGGGATTTTTATAGTTGATATTTGACTTTGTTGAGAATCGAAAGTTTCTCAAGGTATTTTTTTAATAAAAGTAATTCTTGAACTTCCTCTCTTTCAGCACCTATTTGAGCATTAAATCCTCCTGTTATACCAATTTTATAAATGTTTGCTACAAATAGGTAGGGTACTTCTTAGAAGTCAACCCACCCCTAACCCCTCCCAACCCACCCCTAACCCCTCCCAGGAGGGGAGGGGAAGTCAGGAGTCAGGAGTCAGAATGAATAGATTTAATACCAGTTTTTAGGTCATAAATTCTCTTTTTTGTCAAAGATACATTTCCTGCAAAATTTTTTTATTGCACTTATTATTCCTAACATTATTTTTGAAAATTGGTATTATACCTTTAAGCACTTCTTCAAAAGTTGAAATTAAAATTTCCAATCCTTTTTTCTTTGCCTTAATTAAAATAATTTCATTATTCAACAATTAAAATTTTACTAGAAGATTATCCATAATCATTTCAGACTTAGGTTGTGGTTTAGCCAAATCAATACCCAACTTTAAAAGCAAAAACATATTAACTAAATTAGATTTAAATAGTTAATTCTAGCCAGAGATTTCAATTTTTTTTTCTTAAAATTGTTATATTTCATTGATTTAAAAGGTGGAAAACTCATCAGCTTGCCTTTTCATCTCATGTGCATTAAATAAAATTTTAAACTACTTAAACTATTACCAATTACCCATAATTATAGTTAACTTTTTCCTTCTTCATTCTGCTTGACAGCAACAGCATAATCACGAAATCTTTCCATATCTGCCATCAAAGTAGATTCTACCATCCTACCTAAAAATAAATTATCCATAATCTTAATTAACCAGCCAGGAACTCCATAGGCTACAGTTAACTTGACGATACTACTACCATGACGGTCATAAAAACGGATTGCACCTCGGTTGGGTAAACCATCCACAGACTCCCACTGAATAATTTGATGGGTAACTATTCTCTGAATTCGAGAAAGCCAGCTAAACTCAAAATTACCACTAGCTAATTTCCACTTGGATAAGTCTGGATTATCTTTAATAACTTCAACAGATTCTATCCACTTCATCCATCGAGGCATTTGTTCTAAATCTGACCAAAGATTCCACACTAAATCAATTGGAGCAGCTACCTCTATCTGTACGCTATGTTCTAGCCAATTACTCATAATTTTTAGGGAGTAGGAAGTAGGGGGTAGTTAGGAAAAATGAAAATTATGAGCAATAGGGTTCGGATCGGACCAAAACTCATAAGGTATGGAAACATTATACAAGCTTTTTAGATTATAAGACTGCACAAAAAAATCCTTATCGCAAAATTTCACTACTCAATCTTCTCTAGCTGAGTGCTTCAGCAAATGAATCAATTATTGCTCTATACGCAATAGAAGAAAAATTTCACTACTCAATCTTCTCTAGTGGAGTGCTTCAGCAAATGAATTAATTATTTCCCTATACGCAATAGAAGAAAAAATTCCTCCCACTACCCATCACATCTTGCATGAGCTTCAGCAAATGAATTAATTATTGCTCTATACGCAATAGAAGAGAAATTTGACTATCCATCTCTCGTAGCGGGGTGCTTCAGCAAATGAATTAATTATTGCTCTATACGCAATAGAAGAAAAATTTCACCATCAATCTCTCGTAGCGGGGTGCTAAACCGCAGTGGGAGCATCTTGCTCCCGTGCTAGTTATTCCTTGTTTTCCCTATTTCCTACTGCCTAATCCTATCCATTACCCAAAGTCATATTTCAATTCCTAGTTCCAAATTATATGCAAGTTTAACTTGTTACCGAATCTCTTTTACCTGTAGTCTATTGCCACTAGTAACATCTGCACATCGATCCGAGTTATCTGCACTGCAAATAATTACCTTTTGTAGATTTCCTTGAGCTAAAGTTCGATCCATATGAGCAACTTCAAAACAAAGAATAAATAGAAAAACTGCGATACAGGTTAACACGATAAATTGGGCTTGACGAATAAACATTTGCTCTCCTTGTTATTTATTGAAGAATTTTACTTACTAAAACAATTAGCAAATATCTTTACTTAAAATATTTTCAACATTCGCCAAAATTACCTTAGCTGCTTGCTTTCCAGAAATAGTTGCCCCCTCCATACTATCAATATAATCTTGTTGAGTATAACTACCCGCCAGAAAAAAGTTAGGCACAGGAGTCTGTTGATTCGGGCGATATGGATCCATACCAGGAGCTTCCCGATATAAAGACTGAGCTAACTTCACCACACTATACCAAGTCATATTTAACTCCCGCGACGAAGGAAACAACTCATGGACTTGCTTTAACACATGGTGAGCGATCGCCTCATTATTCTCCTTAATAAAAGGATCGCCAGGCGTCAATACCAACTGTAACAAAGAACCTTCTCCTTCTCGGTAATAATCTCCCGGACTTGTCAATGCCAAATCAGCAAAACACGAAAAATCAGCATCTGGAGTATAAAGCAAATTATCAATACCAGCAGCACGCTCTAACTGTTGACGTTGGTTTTTATCATGTAGCTCCGTCACCCAACCATCAAATCTTAACTGTACCGTAGCAACTGGCACTGCATCTAATTTATAAATATTCTCAAATTCCGGCCATTTTCGCCAAGCTTCCGGTAAAATGCGCTGAATACCTGGTACATCGCAGGCAAAAACATAAGCATCAGCAACAATAGTTTCTTTTGTATCCCCATTAGCAACAACTATTCCACTGACACGAGTTTCTCCATCATTCTCAGAAAACTGAATTTCCCTAACTTGTCGTCTAGTAAAAATTTTAGTACCCCGTTCCTCCAAATAATCAACAATTGGTTTGTGGAGATATTCATAAGGAGATCCTTCCAACATCCGCAACACAGACGCTTCAGTTTTTGCAGCAAATAATTGGAATATTGTCAACATACATCGAGCAGAAATATTATCCGCATCAATAAACCCTAAAGCGTAGGCAATAGGGTTCCACATTCGCTTGATACTTCCATCAGACCCACCTTGGCCACGAAACCATTCTCCAAAACTAACTTTATCCAAATCGCGAATAGTTTTCATCGCCCCATCAAAATCTACCAACCCTCTAACTATGGGACTCGTACCTAGAGCGATCGCATTTTGTAGCTTATCTTGCACAGATAACTGAGATGTGGTAAAGAAAGCTTTTAACCCATTAAAGGGCGCTCCAGTCAAAAAGCGAAAATCTAGAGAACCTGTTTTACCCCCCTTATTGATAAAATTGTGAGTATGTTCTTTGAGGCGGAGATTCTCAAAAGCTCCTACTTTTTTCATTAATTCAAAAAGTTGGTAGTAACAGCCAAAGAAAACGTGCAAACCCATTTCTAAATGGTTTCCATTTCCATCTACCCAACTACCTACTTTCCCTCCAACAAAGGGGCGAGATTCAAATATTTCCACTTGATGTCCAGCATCAGCCAACTCTACAGCAGTGGCCATTCCTGCTAAACCTGCCCCTGCGATCGCGACTCGCATTATTTACTTCCTTTATCATTTTTTTTACAATTCTTAATAATTATACCAATTAAGAAACTTTTTTGAGCTTCGAGAAAGTAATTTGCTCTGAAGAAATGTAGGGAAATTGTAGTCTTAGCATATTACTTTTTGACCTGTGGAAAGATAATTTAATTAAGATCGCACAACCATTTATTCTTACTTACAGAAATAGGTTGTCATATATTTGTTTTGATTCATATATAACGACCTATTTATTTAAAATCTCTATTACAATTGATCAATTATTTCATTAGCAAAACATAAAATAAATATGACTGAATAGTTCTCCATCTGGATCGTTTGGAAAGAAGACATTATCGTTTTGAGGTTCTATAAGACGCAACTTACAATCTTCATTAATCATCCAGTTAATAGCATGACCGCCATTATTTATCCAGTTGCCCCACAAAATTCCAAAGGCATGAGAATGATTTAAATTATTACTTTGATAAGAATTTTTTGCAAAGTCAGCCTTGAGCAAAAGAGCAAAATCATCACAATCAAAACGATATATTGTCATCCCAAAAGTACAGTAATTTATTTTTTCTTAATTTTTATACTTATCTCCCTACTTAAAGGCATTCGGCACATACTTATTAGTTATCTCTTCTTCTTAGTTATCTCTTCTTCCTTCTTCACAAAGATATTGGCATTAATTGTAATGGCCCTATCCCCAATTCTTTAGTAGAGAGAAAGCGCACTTCAAACAAAGCCATCATATCCTTAAAATCTGGTTGACCACGAGAAGCACCTGTAATACCCCTGGCAATAATTAAACCACACCAACCATCAGTAGCTTGGCAACGCTTGTCCCATTTTTGTTTAGCTTTCTTGTGTACTGGGTCATTCTGCACAAATTCACCAAATAAATGAAGCACACCATCATAAGTTTTAAATATGCCCAAATCGTAGCTTGTTTCTTCCATGGGATCTTCTCCTATATTAAACCCGATACCATGAAGTCCTTGAGCTTCTTGTAAATCATCTATCAATTTAGTTGCTTTTGGCAGAGAAGTTTGAATCAAAACTATTGGTAAACCTTCTCCTAATAATTTAAGATCTACTTCTGCTGCCTGGTGTAGTTTAGTATTGTCTCGTAGATATGCCACTGTATCCCAAGGTACCATTCCTAAACTTAAGAAAGAATTGGCCGGGACCAAATCATTCTTCAGCATGGGCATTTCAATTTCTAATTCTTCATCTCCTTCAAGATCGGCCTCGGTAGCCATTTCATATAATTCTTCTGCCACTTCTGGCATAGTGGCCACTTTGACTGAAATTATTTGTTCAGATTCTGGTATAGGGATACGGTAGCGACTATTGATACTAGGAAACTTATTACCTGTCATCTTTTTGCGACAAGAGCGTAAAAAACGATGGAGTGCTTCTATTGCCACTAATGTGGTAACTGCTTCCTCTTCATATAGAACAGACCTTAAACCTTCTAAAGGATGTAGATTACCAAAATTGGGCTGAATTTCTGATGCAGATAAATTTTGGAGGTCGATATTCTCACTCTCATCATCTGCCTCTTCTTCTTGAAGGTGATCGTAAGTGACAAACAAACAATCTTGTCCCAAAAAAGCTTCCTCTAAATTTTCAAAAGATTTTTCATAAGCTACTCGTTGCCGAAACCTTTTGAGAGAATCTAAAGAACGATATAGTAAGATGCCATAATCCATACCCAACTTACCTAAGACGCAGATGTAGAGATTTTTGATATCCCATTGATTAAGTTCTATGGAAATAATTTGATGTTCTCCTAATATTTCCCATGGTGCATCGTCCCAAACTTGATATGCTTTTTCAAGTAAAGCTTCCGCATAGTCAGGAGGTAAGTTAGGAGGACGATTTTCTGCTACTTCCTGTAGTCCTTGAAATATTTCATCAATTAGAGGTAAATCCGGGACATAATCAATGGTAATTCCTAGGTCTTGTAAAACTCCCCTCAGAAAAAATTGAATTTCTCGGTCTTTGACTACTATTTTTTGAGGTCTAATTGTTGGAGCTGGACTTTGAGGATTTTCCATTGCTCGCAGCAGTGTCCGAACAATTGCTTCTGGGCCAATTTCTGATGTCACCATGTCCATTGCTCGTACCATTCCATGGGAGCCATCGACCCAAATAATACATTCATTTGTTGTTTCTGACTCTAACTCTGGGTTAGAGCTTGAGTCTGAGTATATAGGGCGACGATCGCCTTCCCACACACTTGGAACTTGTTGTAATTTTTGTAACCTACGAATTGTTGAAGGATTAAGAGCTGCCATAGACTAAGCCTGTGAAAGTGAAGCAATCGGTAAATATTCTTTCCTTGTTGCATTAAGCCATATTCTTCATGTACTTTGATATACATTTTTCTCTATACAGCTTTGCTAATGTGACGGGAATTTTATTTTCTACTATCTTAATGACTGCTCGGATCAATTGAGCGATGAATCATAATTAACATAAAAATATATAGACTTACTATATAATTCTCTATCTATAATTTTAATAATTTTAACATTATTAACGACAGTCTTTAAGTTTTTGGTACCCATATATTAAGATATTAAACCACAATAAGGCCAGATTTAAAAAAATGATGATTTTTGACTGAGGATACTATTCAAAAAGTATAGTTACAATCTTTATCTAGAAATATAAATATGAAATAGAATATATAAATAGTAAGGAATTACTATTTTAGAGCAATAGTACAAGGAGCTAGAAATAAAAATGACACAAGCTACTCAGTCTCAGCAAAAAGGTATCATGATGAGCGAAGCTGCTTTAGCTCAGGTTAATTCTCTAAGAGAGAAAGAAGGGAAAGACCTGTGCCTCAGAGTAGGGGTGCGTCAAGGTGGATGTTCTGGAATGTCCTACATGATGGATTTTGCTGACCCTAATACTATTAGAGAAGATGATGAAGTTTATGATTATGATGGATTTAAGGTAGTTTGCGATCGCAAGAGTATTCTATATCTCTACGGTTTAGTACTCGACTATAGTAATGCTTTAATTGGGGGTGGGTTTCAATTTAGTAATCCTAATGCAACTCAAACCTGTGGCTGTGGTAGTTCCTTTTCTGCCTAAAATTAATCAAATCAAATCATATTTGTCAGAAGTTATCTAGGTCTAGTCTTTCCTAGAACTTCTGTAAATGCAACTGCTTAATAATGGGCAAACTGGAGAGTAGGGGTACAGTATTAATTGTGCCCCTATCTATGTAAATTGAGTATATTAATGTACAATCTTAAACTTACTTATTGTCATTAATTTTTTTAAGTAGAAAATATCGAATATTATGACTCAGACACCTGAAGAATTATATAAAGAAGGATTAGAAAGATATAAAGCTGGAGAAGAACCAAAAACTTTAATTCCAGTATTTAAAGATATTACAAATCGTTCTCCTAAAAGTAGTAGTAGTTGGATAAGTTTATCATGGTTATATCTATTAGAGAAAAAACCTAAATCAGCTTACAAAGCAGCGAAGACAGGAGTTAAACTTAATCCAGACGATCCACAAGGGAGAATTAATTTAGCTTTAGCAATGCTAGAAATGGGAGAAAAGGGTGTAAGAACTCATGTAGAAAGGGCACAACAAATGATTATGGCTGACTCAGATTGGCTTGAGGAAATTAAAAGTAACATTCAGGATGGTTTTGAGAGAAGAGCTGATTGGCCTAGTTTAAGTCGAGTTAAGAGTTGGTTATTCGATGTTTAAGTGAAATACCCCACCATACTTCTTTGAGGGTGGAGCTTCCTACCCTCAAGAACTAACGCTCTTGATACACAGCATTTGAACTGTCTGGTTAGGCGTAGATTCGGACACTTCCTACCCTATATATTCATCAGAAAATTGCCACAAATTATGACAGGTGTTAATATCTCTGTCATGAGCCACATGAAACTCTTCAAAGATAAACTATACACTATAAAAAAGCAGTGTTATAGCATCCAGAAACCACTAAAGGATGATAATAAATAGTTTTGAGTTGAGCTGATAACTGTATAGATGAAGCAAAACATTAAAAGCTATTTTTCAAAGATATAGAACTCGCATAAATTCTCAACATTAAATCTTTTTTTCCTTCTCCTAGTTAAACTACTCTTCACTGATTCAAGAAGTTAAAATATATATGTTAAAAAAACTTAATAATTCATATAAAAACTTTATGAGATATCCAAGAAAATCATGTTATGATGTTTAGAACTTTAAGAGATTACTTAATCGCTGTAAATTGAGAACATCCCACATAGAGCATCTAGCTCTACAAACTACCTCTAAATCATCTAGCGAAAACTTGAAGAATGCTAATATTGGCATTACATAAAATTCAAGTTAAAGGTTGACTTCCTCAAGATATTTACTCAAATAATATCATAAAGTTGTCTGCATAAATGAGGATAATGGGAAATTATCTGTACAATCCTAAAACACAGATAAAATGTCTGAATTAATAGCCTATTATGACCTACAAAAATTGCTGAAAGTAAAACAATAACATACACTAAGCAAAAAAAATGAATAGGTAGTTAAAGCACAAATAAATTCAGAAAAAGATTTTTAGAGTGTGAGGCTGTGCCTAATATACATAAGCAAGTCTGGGAAAATTTAACAACTTGTTTAGTCTTTAGTAAAAATCTCTATATCAGAGAGCCAGACCTAATTTTTAGATAATACAAAGGAGTTGAAATACAATGACAATTAATAACAACAACAAAGAAGTTAGTTTAAAGCCAGAAACTCGTAATCACAAAGGATTTTTTATACAGCAAGGAGATTATAAACTAATGAGCATAGATGAGTCTGGCTGGGCTTTAATTTGTCTAGATGACGCAGTATGTCATTATGTAGATCCAGATAACTTGGAACAAATTAAAGAATTAGTCAAAGAATCCGCAACTGCTCAGAAATAAAGATTTTAACTACCTATAGATTTAAAAATTATTTGATAGAGCTGCCTTAAACTTAAAGGCAGCTTAATTTTTTTTTACTCCCATGACGGAAAGTCCCGCGTTTTCCTGTAAGGGAGACTCGGGATGATAGCCATCCATATTTTGAAGAAGGAGACAGGAGACAGGAGACAGGAGACAGGAGGAAAATTACATGGGGATTCGCTCCCCCAAGTAATTTTGAACACCCTGTAGACGGTGGGGTATTAAACCCACAAAGAAAATGTTGAAGAAGGAGACAGGAGACAGGAGACAGGGGGAGGGCATCACCTCTGTATAAACTGCAACTCTTTTTTGAGTTGAAGAATCCCGTGGTGTCGCCTAAGCGTACCACCGGGAATATGTCAAGGAGCTAAAATATTTTTCAGAGCCGACTTAACAGTTGAATATTGATACTCAAAGCCAGAAGCTTGAGTCTGTTTTGGTAAGACTTTTTGACCTTCCAATACCACCACTGCACCATCTCCTAATAACAATTCAATGGCAAAATCAGGTACAGGTAACCAAGAAGGTCGATTTAAAACTAATCCTAAATCTTGACAAAATTCTCCCATTCGTACAGGATTAGGAGAAGTAGCATTGAATTTACCTTCTATTTTTTGGTGGCGCAGAGAATGTAAAATCAAACCAACCAAATCATCAATATGTACCCAAGAAAACCATTGCTTACCACTACCAATAGGCCCACCAGCAAATAACTTAAACGGAGTTAGCATTTTTGAGACAGTACCACCCATACCCAGTACAATACCAATCCGCAAAATAACCAACCTCACCCCCAAATCTTTTACAGGTTCAGCTGCAGTTTCCCAAGCTCGACAAACCTCAGCCAGAAAATCATTTCCACTATTGCTATGTTCATCAAAAGTTACGGTTTCACTCGTACCATAATAGCCAATAGCCGACCCACTGACCAATACCGATGGTTTAGAATTAGCCTGAGCGATCGCCTCCACCAATTTTTCCGTAGTTACCTTGCGACTGTCCATAATTTCTTGCTTCCGACTAGCATTCCAACGCTCATCAGCAATACCAGCTCCTGCCAGATTAACCACACCATCGCAGCCATCTATAAACTTTTGCCAAGCACCAGACTGTTTTGGTTGGTAGGCAACTATCTCTAAATTAGGGTAGGCTGAGTCAGGAAAAATTCGTTTAGCTTTTTCCGGATTGCGGGTCAAAACTAATATTTGTTCCCCTTCCGAATGTAAACGCTCTACCAAGCGACTGCCAACAAACCCTGTTGCTCCTGTAATAGCTACTTTCATTACTAAAAAATTTGCCCACAATACTTAATTTATCCTTGTAAGACATCATATAAGCTGTTTTGCATTTAAACCATATACCCAATTTTTGTCAAAGGGAATAGTGAATAGGGAATAGGGAACAGGGAACAGGGAATATAGAATCTAAATACACATCTCCAATAATAAAAAATAACATCAATTATCCCACATAAATCATCAATTCTTTCTCCCTACTTCTTGCTCTGTACTCCCTACTCCCTCTTTTCTCGAGATGTCTAATGATTCTTAGCTTAGTAGGTTGGGTCAAGTACCAGCGTTAGCGCAGCTTATCCACAGGATAAACCCAACCCAAATAATGTTGGGTTTCAATTCTTCAACCCAACCTACTAGACTGATACTAAAAAACTTTGCCCACAATATAGTAGCTTGGGTCAAGCACCAGGGAAACCCAATCAAAACCTATAAATTAAATAATGTTGAGTTTTATTTTTCAAGCCAACCCAACCAACCGACCCTACCTAGTCTGCAAAATTAATTTAATATTTGTTACAGGTAGAAAACAGGAAAGAGAAAATATAAACGGGTAGTGGATGTTAAAGAGAATTTTGTCTACCTACTTCTACTTATACTTACCTAGTAGATATTAAATTATAAAAAAAATTCTATGAAAAAATCACACTTTCTAATTGCTGGTGCAACCATCATTACAGCAGTCAGTATTGCTACCTATCTTTACTTGAGAAATGTGGCCGCGAAAGTCTCCAACCCTCTGAACAGCGCCCAAATAGTACCTGAGTCGGCAATTATGGCCAGTTTTATTCATCCTAATCAACAAGCTTTGAATAAATTACAACAATTTGGTACTCCCGAAACCAGAAAATTAATTAGCCAGAGTTATGCAGAATTTCAGCAGGAAAATTTAGCAGAAGCTAATATTGATTGGGAAAAAGACATTCAACCTTGGTTGGGAGGAATAATGTTTGCTTTTGTTCCCGCTGAGTCAGGGGAAGATACCGATCCGGTGAATATTTTGATGTTGGTGGGAATTAAAAATAAGTTGGAGGTTTGGAAATTTGCCAATAAATTAAAAGGAGATGAGGAAAATCAAGTTATTGAGAAGGAATATCAGGGGGTGACTATTCGGGAAGTTACTGATGAGAGTGGGAAAACTTTTAATTTGGCAATTTTGGGAGATTATTTAGCGATCGCGACCGTTGCAGCAGCAGTGGAAGATACTATTGATACGTTTCAGGGTCAAGCTTCTTTGGCAATGCAAGAGAATGCTGCTGAAAGTTTACAGCAGAGTGCAGGGGTGGAGAATGCCCTCGCTACTATTTTTATTCCTAATTATAGTCAGTTGATGACGGCATTTACTGATGACTTGCCGGAGAATGAACAGTTGTCTACTGCAAGTTTAGTGCAGTTGGAAAAAATAAATTCTGTGGTGATGGGAATAGGAGTGGATGATGCTGGTTTGCGCTTGCGGACAGTGACTAAGTTGAATTCTCCCTTGCCTCCAGAGCAGACTGAAACAGCATCGGGTGAGGTTTTGCAACGGTTTCCAGCGGAGACGATGATGTCGGTCAGTGGGAAGAATATTAGTTTAGCTTGGTCGCAGTTTGTGGCGCAAGCGCAGGGTAGTGAAGATTTGCAGGATCTGTTGGAGATGGTGAGGAAGACGTTTCAAGATTTAGATTTGGATGTAGATCGAGAAGTGTTTGGTTGGATGGATGGGGAGTTTGCTATAGGTTTAATTGGGTCAAATGAAGGAAGATTGGTACAGACTGGCGTTGGTGGAGCGATGATTTTGGAGACTAGCGATCGCTTTGCTGCTAATGGGATGTTGAGAAAGTTAAATAGAGTAGCGATGGAAAAACCTGGTGTGTCGTTGAAGGAAAAACAGGTGGGAGAGATATCGGTGACGGAGTGGCAGATGGTTGGTATTGGTAGTTTTTTGGGGTATGGGTGGTTGGATGATGATTTTTTGTTTGTGGCACTTGGTGAACCGTTGATAGAGGTGATGATAACTATGCCAGATCGTGGTTTAATTGGGAGTGATGATTTTGAGGAAGTCGTGGGGTCTTTACCAACATCGAATCAGGGGTATTTTTATTGGAATATGGAACAGATGATGGTTTGGGCGAATCGTTATCAGTTTGTGAATCTGATGATGCCACGGGATGTGAAGGTTGTTTTGAGTTCAATTCGTGGTATTGGGGTGACGGCGAGTTGGTCGGATGAGTTGACGAATGAGATGGAAATTTTGTGGGTGTTGCAGAAAAAGTAGTCAGTTTGTAGTTTGTAGGGTGCTGTTAGCGATAGCGTAACGCACCCAAATTATCAAAAGTGATTAAGTGAGTAAAACCTTAAAAGTAGATTTTTTCTAACAGAAAAATCGGACTTCAAGCCTGATTTTAATTCAGGTAATGATTCTTTTTGTATAGATTTGCCAACTTTGTAGATAGTAGTAATTTATAAATTTTATACTGTTCATCCATATCATCTATTTATGGATATGGCAATAAAATTTGGAATTGGCAAAAGTAGATTTCAATTTACCTTAATTATCGGCTGAAAACGATTGAAAACTATTTGTTTTTTACAGTTAAATTTGACAAAAACAACTATTATTTCGTCGTTAAAATAAATATAATCAAAAAATATACTACTTGGTATAATATGGTATTAAATATTATTAGGAACTACTAACCAAATGTTAGATTGGATTTCTGTTACTTTTTCTCAATTATTAAAAAATATAGATGCTATCATTTTTTATCGTATTGGTGGCGACCAAGGGATACCACTTATTGTACTTTGGCTAATTAGTGGCAGTCTCTTTTTTACTCTCCGAATGCAGTTTATTAATATTCGAGCTTTTAAACACGCCATAGATGTTATTTGGGGAAAATACGATGACCCTAATGATGAGGGTGAAGTCTCTCATTTTCAAGCTATGGCAACTGCTTTATCTGGAACTGTGGGGCTAGGAAATATTGCTGGAGTTGCTATTGCTATTAGTTTTGGAGGACCAGGTGCAGCTTTTTGGATGACGATCGCAGGGTTGTTAGGCATGAGTACAAAGTTTGTTGAATGTACTTTGGCACAAAAATATCGTGTAGTTAACCCAGATGGTACAAGCATTGGAGGGCCAATGTATTATATATCAATGGGTTTAGCTGACTTAGGACAAAAAAAATTAGGTCAATTTTTAGGTGGAATGTTTGCATTGTTCAATATCTTTGCTGTCTTGGGTAGTTCCAGCATATTTCAGTCTAACCAGTCTCAAGTAGTTGTTGCTAATGTGATACCTTTTTTTGCTCAACGAAGCTGGGTTTATGGATTAATTTTAGTATTAGTAGTGGGGTTAGTAATAGTAGGTGGTATTCAACGTATTGCTGGAGTAGCTGCTGCCATTGTACCGACAATGTGTGGCGTTTACTTTCTGGCAGGTTCATGGGTAATTTTAGCTAACTTTACTGCTATTCCTCACGCAATTTCTACTATAATTCATAGCGCTTTTGCTCCCCAAGCTATGGCAGGGGGTTTTGTGGGAGCGCTAATACAAGGGATTCGCCGTGCAGCTTTTTCTAATGAAGCAGGATTGGGTTTGGCAGCGATCGCTCATGCTACGGCAAAGACAGATGAACCTGTTCGAGAAGGTATTGTAGCAATGCTAGAACCATTTATTGATACTGTCATTATCTGTAATATGACCGCTTTAGTAGTTATTATTACTGGCGTTTACAATAATCCTGAATTTGCGACTCTCAATGGTTCAGAACTAACTTTAGCCGCTTTTACTACTGTGATTGACTGGTTTCCTGCTATTTTGACAATTTGTATAATTTTGTTTGCTTTTTCTACGATGATTTCTAGTAGTTACTATGGTCAAGTTTGCTGGCAATATTTATTTGGAAACCGAGGTGTGATTATCTATAAAATCTTGTTCTTAGTAGGTATCTTTGTGGGTACGGTTACTAACCCAGAAGCAGTCATTGAGTTTAGTGATGCTATGAAAATAACTCTTGCTTTTCCGAGTTTGCTTGGTGCTTATTTTCTCTGTGGTAAAGTGGCAACAGACCAAGCAAGTTATATGAAGCGTTTACAAGCAGGAGAAATGTTCAATGAATCTCCTTCAAAAGTTATTGGGTGAGAAATAGCGCTACGCGCAAGGCAACAGGCAACAGCGGTGCGACCCCGCGTCGGTGACAGACGCAAGCGGTCAGACCCCGCGACCAAGTTAGTAGCAAGGGAATGCTGACCAAGAGAGGGAATGTTGACTAAGAGAGGGAACGCGCACAAAGAGAGGGAGTAGAAAAATCAATGCTTTTGGGTTGCCCATACTAACTGTAGTCTATCTATGTGAAAAGCGCTATAAAGTCGGCCGTTCACCCCTACGGATAGTATATGATTTGATATTTTGCGTAAGTCCTGATTTAGTAGAAGGGCGTTGCACAAATGCGGGATGATTTTAATAGTTTTGTGCTTGGGGGGCATTTTGCCCGTTCCTGATATTTTCGTTCCTGATATTTTCACTCCTTGGCAGGGACAGGCAGGATGCCTGCCCCCGCTTATATCAAATCCGGTAGCATCGGTGTAATTAGATAGTTAATCTAGGAGTCAGGAGGACCGAGTCAGGAGTCAGGAGGGAAGAGAATGCGCGAAACATTTGCTCTTGGATGAAGATGAAAATTTTTTTTATACCGAACCCTAGCGGATTTGATATTACCACTTATATTCATCCCGCTCCTCAGCAATGCCAGTAAAAGTATTGAAAATAAATTAATACTTTCTTAATAGCAGTGTAGATGAGAGAGATAATATAATTGATAGCTCCTGATTTTCTCTAGTTCCAGTTTTGAATAATGTCAAATATTAAACTTGACAAACTACTCTGCTATCGTTACTATACTAAATGAAAATAAATCTCAACTGTTTACATAAATTAATGGATAAAAAATATGAAGATAGATCGGAATCTAATAATGTAGAGAGGAAGGAGAAAGCATGGGAATTTACATTTCTGGGAGACAGCAACTATATTGAGTTGAAAGAGGAAAACAACCATCACACTCTTAAAGAAACTTATCAACAAGTAGTAGAAACTAACTTTCCACTGACACAAGCAAAACGGGGCGATCGCTTACATATTATTACGATCAATGCTATAGATGAGATGGATAGTCGCTTGAAAAAAATGGGATTGGTAGTAGGAGTTGAGCTAGAGGTAATTAGTAACAACCCTAGTGGTTCGGTAATTGTGGCAGTAGGAGACCGCAATATTGGTTTGGGACTTAATCCTGCTAGCGATATTATTGTCTGTTCCAAAATCATTGATCAGCAATAAGTAGTAGAAAGGAAAATTCGGTCATATATTCAGTCTTTCTCGTTCCTCGGTCATTACCGAATAATTAAGATTTAAAGTCTCTCCTTTAAAGGAGAAACAAGCAAAAATTTTCCTTTGAGTCAATCCTATCCGTTCTCTAGGAGAGGTAATTGTTAATTATTAATTATTAATTATTAATTATTAATTATTGAGGATTTGCTGACGATACATTTACAGCAGTTTTCGAGTCTTGGAGGTACAAAGTTTTAGGACTTTAGGCAACAGGCAACATAATAACTTTACCTCACCATCCTAAAAAGTGCTGTAAGTCTGAGATTATATGCAGAATACAAGATAGTAATTACCACAATATCTACACAACATTTAAGTAATAACGTCAGAGGTAATCAAAATGAATGTAGCTGATTTGAAAACAGGGCAAATGGCAATAGTCGATCGAGTTTTAAATATTGGTCGCGATCAAGGAATTGTTGAGAGACTCGCAGCAATGGGAGTAGTTTCTGATAGACCAGTGCAAGTCTTGCGAGAGGGAACTTTTAGTGGGCCTTTGCACATTCGAGTTGGTTTAAGCACAGAAATAGCTATCCGGTCTCATGAAGCAGAAATGATCGTGATTAAAACAGATGGGGATGAGGAAACAAATTCATCAGAAGATTATGAGATGTTTCCCAAGTCTGTAATAAAGTTAACTAAACAAGTTAAAACTCTCTCATTACTGACATTAACTGCTATTGTTATAGTTGTTCTGGCTGAAATTTATCAACTTTTGAATCATGGAAATATCGATGGAGGCGATCAACAACAAACTACTGCTAATATTGTTTCTAATTCGACTTCACAATTAACGGAAAATGAAAAATTAGAGACGGTAGATACAACTTTATCTGCACCAAAAATAACCGGAAATTTGGATGCCGTAACTGATAAATCTGATGCCCTTGAAACGACAAATCAAGCAACTATTGAAAATACCATTAATCCGGTAGCAACAACAACTAATTCTGACATCGAAAACGTAGAATCAATAGGTAAAAGAATTACCGACAACAAAGAAATTGCTACATTACAACAAAAACTCTACACTAAGATCGATAAAAACTGGAAAAAACCAGTTAAACAAACAGCAATTTATCTAGTTAAGGTAGATAAAAATGGAGATATTATTTCTTACGAAGCTTTTAATCAAATAGCAAAAAACCATTTGAGCAGTACACCACTGCCGAATTTAGTTAAGCCTAATTCTACGAATAAAATAGAATGGACTGAGTTTGCTATTTTGCTCTATGCAGACGGTAGTCTAGAGATAGAGCCAAAGTAAGTAGTTCATCAATTGATAATGGATAATTACAAGAAGGTTAAAACCGTTACGGAATTGAATATAAGGAAATCAGATTTCTTCTCTTGGTCGATTGGATATGGCGAGGAGACCCGTTCTTGCAGACCCGCTCCGAAGATCGCCATCCCACCCTACGGGAAGCTCCGCTAACGACCGCTGTCTTGGTTGATTGGATATGGCGAGGGGACCTCGCCATCCCTCAACCGCTTTTTTCTCCTTAAAAGGAGAGACTTTAAACCTTTGGGGATTAATTATCAATTATCCATTGTCAATTATCCATTGTAATACCGTTTCACTGAATTCAGATCGGGGAGCAGTCGGATTATCGACGTACAGAAGTCAGAAGTCAGAAGTTAGATTTAATCGACTAAAAACTTTGATAAGAAAATAGTTTCGGGCAATTATTTTACATTTAAAGTTGGAAACTATTTGTGACATCCCTAAAGTGAATTGGTATAAGTATAATTAATATCATGTCCGGATAATTAGTGATAAAAAAACTTCTCCTTTTCCTCCTCTTTCTTCTTCTTTATTTCCTCCTGACTCCTGAGGACTCCGTCGTTTATTTATAACTGTTGAACTGGACATGATATAAATGTAAAATTTCATTGCGACTGGAACGGAGTGGAAGGTTTGCGGAGCATTCCGGAACGGAAAGCAATCTCAATTACTTCTGGAATTTCCAAATAGTTTCCATTTTACTAATTATTTATGTCTATCTACTTAATACTAAATCCGAGCAATAGGATATTTATTAGGAGGATAAAGCAGAAAGGTTAGAAAGTATAACTCATATCAAATCCGGTAGAATTTGTGTAATTAGATTCATAGTGTGGAGACCCACCCCTAACCACTCCCAGGAGGGGAATGTGGGGATATCGATAAAGATTTGGCAATGGCGCTCAGATGGAACATTTTTTTATACTGAATTAAGTGGATTTGATCTCAAAAGTACTTTTTAATAATCGGATTGAGTATAATTTAAGTAATTTAACTTTTTTATAGCAGTTCTATTTGGGTTTAGAAAAAAATCTCTTATAGTAAATAAAAATCAATGAGAGTTTTATACTTTGCAGTCTATTTTTGGATTGTTAATCCTGCATAAATTTCTATATTTTCATTTGTGCAGCATTCTATAGAAAAGAAAAGCAGAAGAGGAAAGTATTTAGGCTTGAGAGCTGACTTATAACTATAAGCATTCAGCTTTTAAATATTTGTCGAACGGTTTAATTTTCTGCTTTTTTTGCTTTATATAAGCCCTCGAAATATTTTGGAAAAATCTCCACAAAAACTTAAAGACTTCTAAAAATAATCCCTAATTTTCATAATTTATGTTTATAATAAAGCCATAAAAATATATCGCTAACTTTAAGATAAATAATAGGTAAGATAATGACTTGTCATACCGCTACAACTACAACAACAATCTCAAAATCTAAAGCAACAAAAAGAGTTGCTTTAATTGGGATGCCAAATACTGGAAAATCAACATTTTTTAATCGGATTACTGGAGTTTCTGCTCATGTGGGAAACTGGCCTGGAGTAACAGTCGATCTTTTGCAAGCTAACGTCAAAATAAATGGTGAAACTACTGAATTTGTAGATCTACCAGGAATTTATAACTTTAACGGTTTTTCCGAAGACGAAAAAGTTGTTCAAACATTCTTAGAAAATTATGCCATTGACTTAGTATTAGTTATTATTAATGCTGCACAAATTGACCGTCAAATTAGACTGCCATTACAGATAAAAGCCTTGGGTTTACCAGCAGTTTTGATGCTGAATATGTCAGATGAAGCAAAACAATATGGAATTAAAATAGATACAGAAGAATTATCAAAACGATTAGAAATGCCAGTGTTTCTAATTAGTGCTAAATATGGCAAAGGCTATATGAATGCATATATGGCAATTTCTGAAGAGTTAAAAAATGTAGAAAATTCCGTCAAATTAAATAATCTCACATCTTGGATAGAAGCACAGGAAGATATTTCTCTGAGTGATATAGATACAGTCTTAAATGGTGCTGTACTTATGCCTTCCCAAATGGCACAAAACTTCACAGCTCAAGTTGACAAAATACTCCTTCATCCTGTGTGGGGTTTACCCTTATTTTTCCTCGGAATGTTTCTAGTTTTTTGGGCAGTTTGGAACATCGGACTTCCCTCAATAGACCTGCTCGAAATAGTTGTTGAATGGGTACAGTCATCAATTGTTGAACCTCTAGCTCAACTTTTTCCAGAGATAGTTCAAGACTTTCTTATTAATGGAGTTTGGGCAGGGGTAACTACTGTTGCTTCTTTTGTGCCATTAATTATCGTATTTTTTATTATTATGGCAGTGCTAGAAGATAGTGGTTATCTATCACGTTCTGCCTATTTAATAGATGCCTTTATGGCAAAATTAGGTTTAGATGGACGTAGTTTTGTACTTCATATAATGGGGTTTGGTTGTAATGTACCAGCATTAATGGGAACTAGGGTAATGCGATCGCCTGCTTTGCGACTATTAACCATGTTAATCATTCCTTTTGGTTTATGTTCGGCACGACTGCAAGTATTTGTATTTATTATTGCTGCAGTATTTCCTAATGGTAATGGAGCGATAGTTTTATTCTCTCTATATATCCTCAGTTTTTTAGTAGCTATTATCACCGCAGCATTATTTCAAGGGGTATATAAAAATGAAGAACCTTTCATTCTAGAACTACCTCCTTATCGTTTACCTACATTAAAACAAGTTTTACTGAGAAGTTGGGGAGAAGTCAGAGAATTTTTAGTCAGAGCATCAGGCTTTATTACTGTTGGTTGTATTGCAGTTTGGGTACTTACAAGTTTACCACCAGGTGCAACAGGATTAGATACAATTGGCGGTAAAATTGGTCAATTTATGAGTCCAATCATGGACCCAATTGGGATTAATCCTTATTTAACATTATCCCTATTTTTTGGCTTTATTGCTAAAGAAATAGTAATTGGTTCTTTAGCTGTTATTTACAGTATGAGCGAACAGAATGTTAGTAGTAATATTGCTGAGACAGTTACTTTTATTCAAGGATACAGTTTCTGTATTTTTTGTTTGCTTTATACCCCATGTTTATCTACTTTAGCAACTATAGTTAAAGAAGCAAAATCATGGAAATTTTCTTTACTTTCTTTAGTATTTCCATTAGTTTTAGCTTGGGTTTCTAGTTTTATTTTCTATCAAGGAGCTTTGGCTTTAGGCTTCTGAAATAAATGTTAGGTGAAAATTAGTTTATATAGCAATCCTAAATGATTTGTGAGATTTTTATAATAGTTAAGATTGAGGAAAAACCTTGAAAATTCTGACTCGGTCCTCCTGACTCCTAACTACCACAAAAATATTACTATTGAAATAGGATTGCTATAGCTCTATCTTACACTTTTTGGTAAATGCTATATACAGCAGTTTCCTACTTTGTGCAGTACATATATTTATTTTTAGGGAATAGGGATTAGGGAGTGGGGAACAGGCAAAAAATATTCACTCTTAAGCTGTACCAAATTAATCACCGAATCTGCTGTAAGTTGTGGGAGTAAGTTAAAAACCTACTCCTACTTTTGCTTTTGTATAATACCTAATACCAAATTGATAAATGTTTGTTATACCAAATTCACGCAAAGGCAGTTACATCTTAATTTGTGATTTCTTCTTAAAAGAAAAAATTATAAATTCCATAAATTCTAAAATTTCCACCTTTTTTCCTCTTTAATATTTATGTTTTTCTTTCTCTGTTCCCAGCTCCGGTGTTCCCAGTTAAGTGTGTCCTCACGCTTTGCAATATTTTATGAAATTGGTATTACAAATAGCTAGGCTATTTTTTAGGAGTCAACGGAATTCAAAAGTCATGTATTCAAAAGTTAAAAGTTGAGACTAAGGTATAGCACTACGCACAATTTAAAACTCAAAACTCAAAAGTAATCCCTGACTGAGTTTGGGCATTTATAAATGTCCTAACCTTTGCTTCGACTGCTATAAGCATTCAGCCGTCAGCTATTATATCAAATCCGCTTAAACAGTTATAGATTGGTTAAGTCTTTAAGAGTCAGCTAGGGGAACCATCAGATTGGCGACGTACAGGAGGAGAGAGAATCACAAAGATGAGCGTATTTATGACGATTAGAGAATTTTTTTATGTCCAATTCCCCCGGATTTGATATTAGTCATAGCGCGATTAATTTATTGTCAGCCAGAAGTGGAATTAGTATTGATAGTATTGAGGGAGAATTAAAAGTATAAATAAAATAGATAAAAAGCTCAATTCCTAATCTTAGCAGTTATTGCCGTCATACCTGAGAGCTGACCAACGAGCTAGTTGTTAACTCCGCATTCCGCAGGAAATGCTTACAAACTAAGATTGTATGAATTGAAAACTTTATTTAAGTAAATTGGTATCAACAATTAAATCTTTCTCTCTAAGTAGAATGTAAATCCCTTGTTGATTCGCAAGGGGCAAATTTTGTTTTTTGTAGTTCTATGTTACATTTAGTATTAAAGCTTGAAATTATATTTTAGATATAATATAGTATTAAGATCTTGGAGAAGATAATAACAATCAATTAATAAAAAGTAATGATAATGAATTTATCGGATTTAAAAACAGGGCAAATAGCAATAGTCGATCGAATTATCAGCAGTGACGATACAAGAAGAATTGTTCAGAGACTAAAAGAAAAGGGAGTAGTTTCTAATAAACCAGTGCAAGTCTTGCGGGAAGCCAAATTTTCTAGTCCGTTGCATATTAGAGTTGGTTCAAGCCAAGAAATAAATATCCAACCTGAGGAAGCCGAAATGATAATTGTGAAAACAGATATTTCAGCTAAAGATATGAACCCTGACAGTACAACAGAATTAACCGAACAAGTTAAAACAGCATCATTAGTTTCATTAACTACTATTATTCTAGTTGTTATTTCTGGGTTTTATCGCATCCTGATTACTAGAGATATTTATCAACAAAATGAAGCCAAAGTTGTAACTAATGTTGTTTACAACTCAAGTTCAACAAAGACAAAAAATCAAAGATTAGAGACAGTAGATAAAAGTCAAGTTCAACCAACAATGGTCGGAAGTATTGAGACAGTAAATAAGAAATCTGAATTTCCAGAGAAGGCTGGGAAAAAAAATAATCAAAATACCAACAACCATGTAAAAGCAACAACTAATTCTCCACCCCAAAATATAGAGCCAATAGCTAAAAAGATTACCAACAAAACAGAGTTATTAGAATTAAAACAAAAACTATACAATACTATTGATAAAACCTGGAAAACCCCGATAAATATAACTTCAATATACCTAGTTAAAGTAGATAAAAATGGGGCGATCGCTGCTTACGAACCGTTTAATCAAATAGCAACAGATAATCTGGAAAAAACATCTATACCCAGTCTAGTTAATTCTGACGCTACTACTCAAAAAGAATTACTCAAAACAGAGTGGGCTGAGTTTACAGTTTTATTTTATGATAATGGTATTTTAGAGGTACAATCACAGTAATTTAACTTCCCTACTGTAGTTTCGCTGAACGTTTCATGTCTCACAACTTTTTGTAGGAAAAGAGAAGGTATTTTGGCGTTGCTCAAATGTAATGGTAAGTAGCTGAAGGTAAAATTGAAAAACTTATGTTTTGCATTGATACTTAATCTAAAAATTATTACCGTTCAGCAACACCAAAAATCGAATATGGACATAAAATTAGACTATTTGTATGATTAGAAACAGTAGTTCTAATAACAGCTTAATAACTTATTGACGCTCTCACCGTTAAATCAAAAATTATAACGGGAGATTCTTGTCTCCCAGATTCGTAAGCTTGGTAACAAATCAAATAAATTGAGCTGTACCCCCGTCAGATCATCTCCACAAGCTTTCTTGCTCCGTCTTTACGCTGAGGAAATCTCAGCGCAGGCGGTGCACTTTTCTCTAATCATGCTGGATTAATTTGCAAGCGCTCAATTAACTTACTACTTTGAAATTCATAAGGTGCTGTCTGCGTGGGTTCCCCGCGCAATTTATACGCCCCGTCTCACCGTTAAATCAGCGCGATTATAACGGGAGTCCTCTTTCAAGATTTTTGATAGAATTACTTAACTATATTGCATAATTATCTAAAATAATAAATATGGATCAGTCAAAATGTATAGGCAAAGTCTATCTAGTAGGGGCAGGACCGGGAGACCCGGGACTACTGACACTCAAAGGCAAAGTGCTATTAGAACAAGCAGACGTCGTTATCTATGATGCTCTTGTCAGCTGTCCTATCCTTGCAATGATTAACCCCAATGCAGAAAAAATCAATGCAGGCAAACGTCGCGGTCGCCATTCCCTACCACAAACACAAACAACTCAACTGCTAATTCAAAAAGCTCAAACTCATGCAGTGGTAGTACGTTTGAAAGGAGGCGATCCCTTTGTTTTTGGTCGTGGTGGAGAAGAGATGGAAGACTTAATTCAAGCAGGAATACCTGTAGAAGTTGTTCCCGGTGTCACCTCTGGTATTTCTGCACCTGCTTATGCAGGTATTCCCCTTACCCACAGAAATTATAGTTCCTCAGTTACCTTTGTCACAGGTCACGAAGCAACAGGTAAATATCGAGCAAATGTAAACTGGCAAGCGATCGCCCAGGGTTCAGAAACCATCGTAATTTATATGGGAGTTCATAACTTACATAATATTATCGCAGAACTTATGGTCGCCGGATGTTCCCCAGAAAAACCCATTGCTTTAATTCAGTGGGGAACTCGTCTCGAGCAAAAAGAATTAATTGCTACTCTCGAAACTATTGTAGAACAAATTGAAGCAACTGGGTTTCAAGCACCAGCTATTGCAGTTATTGGTGATGTAGTTAATTTACATCAAATATTAGGTAGTTATCAGCATTATATCATGTGAGGAGTCATTTCAGTTATCAGTTATCAGTTATCAGTTATCAGTTATCAGTTATCAGTACCTCTCTCTGACTAAAGTCAAAAGAATTAAGATTAATATCATACACGCGCTTTACCAACGCCTAAGATTTCTACAGGACTTACGCAAATTCTTAGACAATACGCTATCCGTAGAGGGCGAATGCCATTCGCCCCTACTAGATATAGCGGTTCTGCGTAAGTCCTGTTCTATTTAGGGCTTGCTGATTAAATCTAAAAGTATTTACAGATAAAGGTTTTAGCCTTTTTTGGGTCGAAAAAAGTACCTGGTTTTCAGCTCTTCACGCTCAAAAAGGAGCGTATTTTAGGCGCATAGTTGGGCAGAAAAATCATTCTTACAATTCTTACTCCTACTCCTACTTCCTCGCTCATTCCCATTTCTCCTGTCTCCTGTCTCCTGTCTCCTGTCTCCTGTCTCCTACCCTCACCCATAAGACTTTATTCAGCAAACCCTATTTATTTTAACGAAAGAAGTCAAATACCTAATGAATAAATCTTCACTTTCACTCCCGAAAAATCATCTAGTAGCACTCATTCTTGCTGGTGGTAAAAGTTCTCGTATGGGTAAAGATAAAGCCTTAATTCCTTGGCAAAATATACCTATGCTAAAAAGAGTTTATCAAGTAGCTAGTGAATTTACAGAAAAAGTTTATATTATTACTCCTTGGTCAGAAAAATATCAGCATATTTTACCTACAGAATGTGAATGGTTAACAGAGATTAGAACTGAAGGACCTTTAGTTGCTTTTAATCAAGGATTAGCTCAAATTAATAGTGATTGGATTTTACTATTAGGATGTGATTTACCTCTGTTGAACTTAGATATTATTCAAACTTGGGCAACTCACTTAAACCAACTTTCCCCTGAAATTTTAGCTTTAGTTCCGAAAAAATCTCAAGGGTGGGAGCCATTATGTGGTTTCTATCGGCAACAGATAAAAGTTGAATTACAAAAATATATTGACCAAGGCGATCGCTCCTTTCAAAGATTACTGACTCGAATACCAGTTCAACCATTATCTATTGATACTGATATAGAAAAAATGTTATTTAATTGTAATACTCCCTCAGATTTGCAGTAGTTTTAACCTGATGAAATAGAGAGTTTGATAATTTTGATTTTAGGTAACTAGGAGGTAAGGAAGGAGATAATATCAAATCCGGTAGCATCGGTGTAATTAGGGTTTGCTTATGGAAGTCTTTTAGTAGAGGTAGGAGACAGGAGACAGGAGACAGTATAAATGGGAATTTACGGGAGGTAGGAGCTAAGTTTTGTCCCTTAATTTTTCTGCCCAAATCTTGACCAAAATCCGCTCCTAATTGAACAATTACCACTTAAAAACTCGAACTTTTTGATACTTAAAAAGGCACTTACCTTTATCTATAAAGACTTTTAGATTTAATCAGCAAGCCCTAATTAGATGGTGAGTAGGGAGTAGGGGAGTAGGGGAGTTAGGGAGATAGGGAGATGGGGAGATGGGGAGATCGAGAAATATTTGGTAATGGTTGAAGATAGAACATTTTTTTATACCGAATTAAACGGATTTGATATAAGCTATGAAAAACAGTAAAATTTTTAAGAATTTACATAACTCAATAATTCCTGTTTCAAAGCTATTATTACTTTTTCATATTCACTATCAAGCTCTAAGACCAAATCCATTCCCTCAGTTATTAATTCAGAACCAGGTAAATTTGCTAATTTATCACATAAAATAGGAATATTTATTGCTCCAATGTTAGAACTATAAACACCCAAAAGTTGAGTATACTGTTTCAATTTTTTTGTTGAATTAATAGCAATTGCATTTAAAATTTGTTCCATATAATGAGCGACATTTTTTAAATAATCCTCAATCATTTTAGCGATAACATCATTTGCATTTGTGCCTGATGATTGGCGAATAGAATCTAAAACTGTTAAATCTAAAACTGAGTGCTGAATATGATTAATAGAATTACTGAAAGTATCAGCGGAAATATTTTCAGTGACAGAAGTTACTTCAGAAGTCTCAACTGAGTGATTAATAGAATTACTGAAAGTATCAGCGGAAATATTTTCAGTGACAGAAGTTACTTCAGAAGTCTCAACTGAATTACTGAAAGTATTAGCAGAAATATCTTCAGTGACAGAAGTTACTTCAGCAGTTGGCAAATCAATATTATTACGAGATTTAAAATTAATTAAATATCGCTTAAATTCTTCGTACTCATTTTCGAGTGTAGGAAAAATTTCTGCTGCTCCTATGGTAGTATCTGCTCGTCCCAAATTTTCCAACTGATGACATATATTTCCCATAGTAACTGCTCCCAGATTACCACTACTATCCTGTTTTCATTTTCTATCTTTGTGATGGATTATCGCCGACTCAGAGTTACACCGCTGTTCCCTAAAATCAAAAACTTTTGTACCTTATCTATTTAAGATGCAGAAATGCTACATAGATTGGTAGCGCACTCCTGTGAGGCAAAAGTGGGGAAAACATTGCCTAGTCTAAGATTGATCATCAGCATAAGTCCTAACCGCTCTGGCTATTGCTGTAATTAGCGTTTGCTGAAAAAGTCTTATGGGTGAGAGTAGGAAGACCGAGTCAGGAGGACTGAGTCAGGAGAAATGGGAATTACAGAGGGTGTAGTTGGAAGAATTATCCCTTAATTTTTCTGCCCTTATCTGTACAAAATGTTAACTTTTTAAGCTTTCTTGACCGAAAAGCTGGCACTTTTTTTTCAACCTAATAAGGCTGCAACCTTTATATGTCAATGCTTTGATAGTTAATTAGCAAGCCCTACTTAATAAATTTTTGGACTTATAGCACTACGCAATTGAAGAAGGAGACAGGAGACAGGAGACAGGAGACAGGAGGAAAATTACATGGGGATTCTCACCCCAAGTAATTTTGAACACCGTGTAGACGGTGGGGTATTAAACCCACAAAGAAAATGATAAGTTAGGACATTTCCTCTACTGCCTACTGCCTACTGCCTACTGCCTTTTCTTGTCCTAACCAAAACGTACTGCTATACCTGGAAAACCACCCTTGGCCAGAGAGAAAACCGAACTAGAGAAATAGCCTACACTAATAACTACAGTAAACAAAATAGCAATTCATTTTCTATGCCTCTATTAAGCGAAAGAACCTTAGAAGTTGGACAACAATTAGAAGGCTTTGAGGTAAAAGCCATTACCCCCCTCAAGCAACAGCAGATGGTGGCATATCAACTGGAGCATCTGAAAACTGGTGCCAAATTGCTACACCTCTACTCAGAAGATGCGGAAAATCTGTTTTCCATTAGTTTTCCTACTCCTCCGCCAAATAGTACAGGAATACCCCACATTCTAGAACATTCTGTTTTAGCAGGTTCAGAAAAATATCCTGTACGGGAACCATTTTTTGAAATGCTAAAAATGAGTCCGGCAACTTTCATCAATGCTATGACTGGACCTGACTGTACTTATTATCCAGTCTCCAGCAAAGTCAAACAAGACTTATTCAACCTGGCAGAAGTATACTTTGATGCAGTATTTCATCCTCTGCTGACTGAAAACACATTCAAACGGGAAGGCCACCATCTAGCTCCTGCCGACCCAGAAAATCCTCAAGGCGAGCTAAAATTTACTGGAGTAGTCTATAATGAGATGAGTGGTGTCTTTTCAGACCCCGAACAAAGGTTAGATAGTATTGCCAACCGGATTCTATTTCCTGACAACATTTATGGCCTTGAATACGGAGGCGACCCGAAAAATATTCCCGAACTAACTTACGAAGATTTCCGGGAGTTTCACGCCAACTATTATCATCCTAGCAATGCTTACTTTGTATTCTATGGGAATATTGCCACTCCAGAATATCTAAAATTTTTGGCTGAAAAGTTAGATGTTTTTGAACAACGGAAACCCAACATCAACATTACTCCTCAGTCTCAATGGAGCGAACCCCGTTTCCAAGAAGATTCTTATCCTATTAGTGCAGCAGACTCGGCAGAAGAGAAAACTTATATTATGCTCAAATGGTTGGTGGGAGATAGCACCAACTCTGATGAATGGGTTGCCTTGGATATTCTCAGTCGAATACTTTTGGGAAATGAAGGGGCACCATTAAAAAAGGCGATCGTTGAGTCTCAAATAGGTCAAGACTTACTACGGTCTGGAGTAGACTCTGTAGGTAAAGAAACTACTTTTCATATCGGTATTCAAGGTAGCGAACCAGACCGTGGTGAAGCATTCAGTCAGTTAGTTATTAATACTCTCACAGAACTTGCAGAGACCGAACTTGAACCTAATCTTGTGGAAGCAGCTTTCCAACAAGCAGCATACCAACATCAAGAAATTGCCAGTATGTATCCTTTGCGGATGTTGTTCCGGGTGATGCAAACTTGGATTTATGGTAACGACCCGTTAACGTTTTTGCAGATCGGCGATCGCCTCGTTGAATGCAAACAACGTTATCTTGAAAACCCTAGTTATTTCAACAACCTCATCCGCGAAAAGTTACTCAACAACCCCCACCGTTTAACTTTAATATTGAAGCCAGACCAAGAATGGCAATCTACTTATGACCAAGAAATAGCAGCACAAGTGGAAGAGGTACGTTCTCAACTGACTCCAGAAGAGCTAGAGCATATAGCTAACGAAGCAGAAGCACTAGAAGTAGAGTCAGGAACTCCCAACGATCCAGAAGCAGTAGCGAAACTACCTCAACTACAGGTAAGCGACTTACCGCCAAAACCAGATGATATTCCTACTGATGTCGAACAGATTGATGGTGGAGTGACACTATTACGCAACCATGTGTTAGCAAATGGGGTAAACTATTTACAACTAGATTTTAGTCTGCGGGGGTTGCCTGAAGATTTGTGGTTGTATGTACCTACTTATATAGATGCTTTGCGGAAGTTGGGTGCTGGGGATATGGATTACGAACATATTGCCCGACGCATTGCTTCTTATACAGGGGGAATTAATTTTAGAACTCAGTTGCGGACTCATGCTCAAGACCCTTATCGTCCTATACATGGATTTCGTGTTACTCTGAAAACCCTTGACGAACAACTAGAGCAAGCATTAGATTTATTGCGAGATTTGATTTTTGCAGTCAACCCTCGCGATACAGCTAGACTACGAGATGTTGTTAATCAGTCTCTGGCTCAATGTAGTTCTGATTTGGTTTACAATGGTATCTACACAGCCATGTTGCGAGCTAGTGCTGGCATGACAGCAGAAGCTAAAATTAGCCAAGTTATTAACGGTTTGCCTCAATTAGAGTTGCTGAATAAAGTATGCGATCGCTTTGATGAGCATGGGGCAAATTTGATGGCTAAAGTCGAAACTATCCGCGATTATGTTGCGAATCAACCTTTAACTGCTAGTTTCACTGGTTCCGACAATGGTTATGAGGTGGTGAAGAACACCCTATCAGAGTGGAGTCAGCAGCAACAGCAACAACCAGGAGAGAATTTTGCTAATCGCTTCGATCCTATTTACAATCTACGGGAAGGTTTGGCAGGCCCAGTACAGGTAGCTTATTGCGTTCAGACTATGCCTGCTCCTCACTTCAGCCATCCAAAATCTCCATTGTTAGCATTGGGCGCTCATTTGTTAGGTTTGGGTTATCTATTCAGTGAAATTCGTTTGAAGGGTAATGCTTACGGTGCTGGATGCTCTTACAGTGGGTTAGGAAAGGTTATTTCTTTGTATTCTTACCGAGACCCTCATGTGAGTCGCACTCTTGAGGTGTTTACTGGTTTGATAGATTATATCAAGGATTTAGATTGGACTCAGACTGATGTTGACCGAGCTATTATTGCTACCATTCAGGATGATTCTCCAGTGTTACGCCCAGAGATGGCAACAAGTTTAGCCTTAGAGCGTTATTTGATAGGGCAAACTACTGAAGTACGAGAGGAACGTTATCAGCGATCGCTTAATGCTACGGTAGCGGATGTGAAGCAAACTTTGTTAGATGTGTTTAGTTCAGGAATGGAACACAGTAACATTTGTGTGATGTCTTCTCGCGCCAAATTAGAAGAAGCAAACGATCAAATGGAAGGAAACACGTTGGAAATTTCTGACATTATGTGATTTGAGAATGATTAGATAAAATTAGTTGATTAGTTAATCACTTAATGGCTAATAGCTAATAGCTGAATAGGTTATTAGTTGTTAGCCATTAGCTGACAATTATATCATATTCGGTAGAAAAGTTATAATTAGGCTCGTAGTTGGGCTTTAGCCCTAAGACAAGTATTTATAGCAGAAGGAAGGACCGAAGTTGGAAAAATCTTACGTTGTCTGAGTTTTAGGCTTTTGAACTGTCCGCGCCCTTTCCTTCGACTGGTATAGAACCCCTAACCGTATCTTCGCGGTGCGTAAAAAATTTTGAGCTACTCCTTGGTCTTTATGTAGAAGCAATAAAGGAAAAATACTCGCTACACACCCCCAGCACCCCATCTTCACAAGGGTAGGTAATGCAGCTTAGGGTCAGACGATACCTTGTGCTTCCCACACCTCCCACACTTCCCACACCTCCCACACCTCCCTATATTTTTTAAATAGAACCCATTTGGGATCTATAAGTTATATTGAGGGGTTGCAAATTAATCCAGCATCAGTTATAGTAATTAATGGCCGTGGGGCACACGGTTAAATAAAAAGCTTGTGGAGATGGTCTGACGGGGGTACAACTCAACTTGTTTGATTTGTTACCTAGTTAAGAATCTGCGAAGCAAGAATCTCCCATTATAATCTTTTGATTTAACGGTGAGAGTGTCAATTGATGCAATAATATTTCGGCACTATGAGCAATAATACTATCCCGTTATGCCCGAAATTCCCCAATTTCCTGAAGCTCTTGCTGAAGCTCTCAATAACTTTCCAGAGCTAGATTTAGACCTACCAGACCCAGAAGATGAAAATATTCCAGACTCAGACTTTGAAAAAGTAGTAGACACAGCATGGAAAGTTTGCGATCGCTTCGACCTCCAGACAGAAATCTGGCGGGGGCGCATCTTAAGAATCATCAGAGACCGAGAAAAAAAAGGAGGCGATGGGCGAGGCAGCGGATTTCTAAATTGGCTCAAGGAAAGAGAAATCAGCAAGAGTCAAGCTTATGCCCTGATAGAATTGGCCAATAGTGCTGATACTTTAATTGCAGAAGGACATTTAGACCCAGACTCCATTAATAATTTTAGTAAACGGGCCTTTGTAGAAACAGCAAAATCAGTTCCAGAAGTCCAAGAAATGGTGACAGATGCAGCAAAAAAAGGCGATCGAATCACCAGGCGAGAAGTCAAACAACTAGCAGATGAATGGATGGCCATTAGCTCAGATTTACTTCCCAGCGAAATAAAAGAAAAGGCCACATCTGGTTCCATGCCACCACGTTATTTAGCTCCCCTAGTGCGAGAAATGGAAAAATTACCAGAATCTCATGTGAGCGCAATTCAAGAGGAGATCGTCCAAATTCCAGAATTAGATACCGTCAAGCAATTGACCTCAGATGCTCGTAACCTTTCTAAATATCTTGATGCAGCAGCAAAAGTTCAAGCATTGAATGAATCACCATTAGACATGGAAATGGTTCTAGAAGAAGCTTTGAGATTAGAATGTCTGAATGTAGTCGCCGATCTAGTCAAACAGTCTGGTCAACTAGAAGCAACAACTGCTAAACTTTACAGCACCTGGAAACGAGTAGGTAATTTATCAGAACGGTTATTTGTTGATACTGGTGCTAGTACACCTCATTTACGACACTTGTTAGGGTGTTTAGACAAACTATCTAATAATGTAATTGAAATCCGTCTAAGTGAAGTCAATGACCAAATTATTCGCCTACAAATACTCTCTGATGGAGATTGAAGAAAAAGTCAGGATACAGCAATTCTGGAAACAGAATTAATGGGATGGAGATTGCCGATATCAGTCACATTAATTAGGGTTTGCTGAAAAATTTCGATGAATAGACATCTCCAAAAATAAAAAATCAAATCAATTATCGTATAGAAATTATCAATTCTTTCTTCCTATTCCCTATTCCCTCTTTTCTGAAGATGTCTAATGAGGTGAGGAGTCAGGAAGACCTCCTCAGGAGTCATATCAAATCCGGTAGCATTGGTGTAATTAGATTCATAGTGTGGGGAGATCAAGAAAGATTTGGCAATGGCGCTGTGATGGAACATTTTTTTATACCGAACCCGAGCGGATTTGATATAATTAACGACAATGGGACGTTGGATTCAACGTCCCTAAAGCTTCTCCAGAAGCAATACTGATAATAGGTTACTTAACTTTCCGGCGTTGCTAATTTGAGGTATAGCGCTGTGCGCAGGCAACAGGCAACAGGCAACAGGCAACAGGGAGAATAAAAATCTGTTTGCGCAGCATCTCCGTTGGAATAATATAAGACTTTTAGCTATTGGACACCTCTTGTAATTTGTAAATATGCCAGCGCACATTGCTATATGATATCATTCAGGATAAGAGGGCGAGCAAAAAACTTTCTCCTTATACTCGGGGTTTGTTATTCTTTCTTCCCTCCTGACTCCTAACTTCCCCTCCCCTCCTGGGAGGGGTTAGGGGTGGGTTTACTCCTAAGTAATTAGGATTAATATCATACACCTGCTTCAGCAACGCCAACTTTCCGATCCCTAGATTAATTCTGGCGTATTCTCATCAAAATCATCAAAACCATCATCATCATCACTATCATCATCATCATCTATTAAGTCATCTTCTAGGTCGCCAGGAAAATCAGACTCAAAATTATCGGAGACAAAATCTGAGTCATCTAAAACTGACTCACTATTGTTTAAAATCTGAGGAAAATCAGGCATACGATCGTCTATCAATTGATTTTGATCTTGAGATATGCCTTGAGAATCTGCAAAATTATTATTCACAGGTGATAAATTCAGACCACTTTCTAATTCTAATGAACGTGCTGTTTGATCGTCTAACACTACACTTTGTAAATTATCTTCCTCAATCAGATCCACATCCTCATCCCAACTTTGTTCCAAACGACTAATCTCTGCACTCAGAGCATCTTCATAAGCATTAAAACCAGTACCTGCTGGAATCAACCGCCCAATAATCACATTTTCCTTCAATCCCCTTAACCAATCAGACTTACCTTCAATTGCCGCCTCCGTTAAGACCCTTGTAGTCTCTTGGAAACTAGCTGCCGAAATAAAGCTATCTGTATTCAAGGATGCTTTTGTAATCCCTAACAACATTGGCGTATACTGAGCTGTTGCTCCACCAGTAATAGACATAGCCTCATTCACCTGTTCCACTTGTCGTAATTCTATCAACTCTCCAGGCAACATAGTAGTATCACCACCATCATCAATCCTCACCTTAGCAGTCATCTGACGCACAATTACTTCAATATGTTTATCAGAAATATCTATACCCTGAGATTGATAAACCGCCTGCACTTGGTCTACCAAAAACTGCTGACAAGCCTCAAAACTCCTCAAACAAGCCTCATAAATGCTTTCATGGTCGCGGTAATAGTTGAAGAAAATCTCCAGAATTTCATGGGGGTTTCGGGGTCCATCTGTGAGTGATTCACCCACATTTACATTTTGTCCATCAGAAGCAATCACATTCTGCCCAGGACCGATCGGATAATCTGTAATTGTTCCGTCAGGCGAAACCACACTAACCTCCACATTATCCTCATTAACCTTAACCTGAGCTTGACCAGGATACTTCACTAAAATACAAGACTCTTTTGGTTTGCGAGCCTCCAAAAGTTCCTCAATTCGAGGTAAACCCTGAATAATATCCCCAGTCTTAGCACGCTCAAATACCAACAGTACTAAATTATCTCCTCGTTGTACCAAATCTCCATCCATGGTCAGCAGTATCGCCCCTGCAGAAACACGATAAGGTCGGCCTTGACGTAAGATAACTTGATAACCTTCTTCACCATTATCTGCAACTGTTTTCTGAATTTTAGAAACCAGACCTGAGTGTTCAATAAATACTCCAGGAGCAATTTCCGTACCAGCAACTAATAAATCCCCTTGAGCTACAGATGGCAAAGTATTAACTGGTATTTTAATTAAGTCAGCATCTCTGACGATCAAAATACGACGAATAGCTTCCGAACCTTCTTTAATACCCCGTACCTCACCAGCTTCCTTAGATAAAATTTCTGTGCGAGCAACCACTGCTCCAGCTTCAATTACATCCCTATCTTTAACCAAAAGTTCAGTACTTGTACTACCATGAGTTGTATCTGCCGTTACATCGCGACGAATTACTAAAGATTCTAGAATCACCAACTGCAAACGCATTACTCCCTCTTCCTTTGGATCTGGTGATAACTCAATATCAGCAGCTAATTGAGGAGCTTCTTCTCCAATCTCTAATACTAACTGGGTTCGCAGTAATTCTACACCTTCTACAGATTTAACTCGTTCCCCATCTTTAAAAGGAATGCGTTGTACTGCTCTTAACTCAATGGAAGAATTAATTGATTTTTGAGAAGGAACACCAGGGTCATCAGGCACATTAAATTCCGTCACAGGTCGTAATAATAATCCAGGGTTTTCTGGAGTTTCTACATATTCAATATACTTTAACTCAGAGACTATTAATCCTGGCACCACTTCCTTTCCTGGCATTGCAATCTGACCATTGATTAGAGTCAAATCCCCTAAATCTGTTTCATAATCTCCACTATGTAGTTCACCTGGTTTAATTACCACTTCCCTGAGAATATCATTTTTTTGGTGTACTTCTACAACTCCATTAGACAGACAGAAAATATCCTTAACTATTTCTGTACCCGCTTCTACATATTGACCATCTTCTACCAATAGCAAAGATATATCTTTATTGACTTCGTGGCATTCTTCAGGAATCCATAGTAGTGTACCACCTTTTGTCACCTCGTAGCCTTGTTTAGCTTTACCACGTTTAAGAACTTCTACTCCGGCATATTTAATGATGCCACCTGTAGTAGTTTTATAATTTTCTTCTAAAAGTTCAGCAATAACTTCGTGGTTGGCAACCTTACTGCCAGGAGTAACTTTCAAAGCAAATCGTTGATGATTTTGGGCTTCAATGATATACTGGTCTCGGTTAGCAATGGTTTCCATCCTAACTTTTGCCTGGTCTAGTCGCACACTTGCAGTGATGACTTCAATCTCACGAGGTAGATTATTTTGTGCTTTCGTATGCACTGGCAGTTCGGTAGGAACGTTAGTCGTAGTCACTGATCCTTCAGACTCATCCGTTGTTGCCTGTGGAGTTCCTGCACTCAACATATTTTGAGTTTTTTCCGTAGAAGGAATTCGTACCACACCGCCATGCTCTGTCACCAACTTAGTCACAGCAATTACACTATTAACATTAATTGTAGTAGCATTTTTGATTACTGCTTCTGCACCTGGTGGCAGATTATAAACTTCTCCTGATAATATCCATATCAGACCTCCTCTTTGAGCAATGCGCGTTGTTGTTCCTTGTCTATCTACCTTTTCTTCCTGCACCAACTTAGCAAATAGAACCTCCCCTGCTAAATCTGAGGCTACTTCTTTTGTAACTTTCTCCGTTGTTTTTCTGACCTGACCTGCCTTTGGTACTTCTGCTAAAATGTCTCCTGCTAACACTTGTTGGTTATTTTGCACCATCAAAATAGAACCTTGAGCAATGAATATACTTTCTTGACCGCCATTAGTTCCTACTATTGTCAGGTCAAAATTATTTTCTGCAATCATTGCTTCATCCCCATGACGAGTCCGGAATGACCTGGTACGCACAGTTGATGGATACTTGACAATACCTGCAAAAGGAGATGTGAACTGACGTGCTACTTCCCCTGTAAATACACCACCAGTATGGAATGTCCGCATTGTTAATTGAGTACCTGGTTCGCCGATAGACTGAGCAGCAATAATCCCAATAGCTTCTCCCATATCTACTATATGACCATGAGCTAAACTCCACCCATAGCACTGTTGACAGACAGAACGAGGTGATTCACAAGTCAACGGCGATCGCACAAATACTTTTTCTACACCTGCTTTACCTATTGCTTTAGCTAAGTCTTCTGTAAATACTTGATTTCTTACTGCTTGAATACCACCACTACTAATAATTTCTCCTGTTTCTGGATGTTTAACATCTTCTCCTGCAACTCTACCCAATAACCTGTCTTGTACGGGAATTAACACGCGTTCACCATCTTTCATGCTTGTCACCGTTACTCCCCGCTTTGTGCCACAGTCTGCTTCCCGAACTATTACATCCTGAGAAACATCAACTAAACGACGAGTCAAATAACCGGAGTCCGCAGTCCTCAATGCTGTATCAACCAAACCTTTGCGCGCACCATAGGAAGAGATAATATATTCTGTTACAGTTAAACCTTCCCGGAAATTAGTCTTAATTGGCAAGTCAATAATTTCCCCTTGTGGATCTGCCATCAGACCACGCATTCCCACTAACTGACGCACCTGAGAAATATTACCCCGCGCTCCAGAAAATGCCATCATATAAACTGAATTCAGAGGGTCTGTTGCCTTAAAGTTACGGACTACCTCATCCTTAAGATTTTCACTGGTAACATTCCAGGTATCAATTACTTTTTGAAACCGTTCTACTTCAGTAATTTTTCCTTTAGTATAGCGGTCAGTTGTATCACGAATTTCTTCCTCTGCTGCATCTAAAAGTTGTCGTTTAGAAGCAGGTATTCGTAAGTCATCAACACTAATAGAAACTCCTGCTTTTGTGGCATAACGAAATCCTAAATCTTTCAGTTTATCTGCCATGTGTGCAGTTCTGGCTGTACCATAATTATTAAAAGACCAAGAAATTAGCTTTTTCAGTTGACCTTTATTAACAACTCTATTCCGAAAAATCATGTTATTCTCTACCTTTGTTTATTAGTTTACTAATTTTATTTACAGCAGTTTTCGAGTTGATGAGGTACAAAGTTTTATTGTTCTAGGGAACAGGGAACAGGGAACAGGAAATATCAGAATAGTTTTACCGAATAATTAATAATTAATAATTAAATAATTCTGGTTTAAACCCTCTCCTTTTAAGGGGAAAAAAAGTGCTAGGATATTTCCTTATATTCAATCAATAACGGTTAAAACCCGAGGTAATTATCAATTATCAATTATCCATTATCCATTAATGAAAACTGTACCTCACGCTTCCTCAAAAGTGCTGTAGATCAAAAACTGTTCTTCAAGGAAATAGAAAAGAGTAAGTAGTTTTGTTTTCTGCTTCCTTACCTTTTCCTTCTGTTAGCGATCAACAGCGGTGTCAGCTCAGTTTGCTAATTTGCGACCTGGTTTGTGGCACTTTCCACCTCTGTCGCTGACGTGGTGAGTTAGTGCGGTCTTTCAGGTTTCCCTGAGTGGAGCAACTAATACCGTTTCACGGAAGTCACAAGTCAAAACTCAGAAGTCAAAAGTGAAAGTTTATAGACTTAAAGTAATGGTTATACACTAATTTCAGCTTATTCTTTCACATCATCAGTTGCCAACTATGGCGTTACTGATTTGAGGTACGATATCTTTCCGGATAAGAAGGCAAGCAAAAGACTTTCTCCTTCTACTCGGGGTTTCTTTTTCTTTCTTCCCTCCTGACTCCTGAGGACTGACTCCTGACTCCTTACAAAACACTTTGAATTGTTTGATTGAGAATTATACGACCAGGTGTTGTCACCACAAACTGTGTCGCTGCTTCTCCATTTATTTCCCGCACCTGGCGAGATTTAATATGAACCTGTTTAATTTTTCCCTGTGGAGTATAATGAACCCGATACAAGTGATAACGCTTCACTACCTCTCCATTTTCTAGAGTTTTCTCTGACTTCAACTCTCCCAAAGTATCAGGTAATATTTTGCTATCCAATGGCATCCAATAACTTTTAACCGCCACTTCTTCTGATATCTGTTGGATATCGGGAGGCATTTCTTCTGGTTTATCTGTTTCGACCGTAACATCACTAGGCAACCTCAAATACACATAAGTATGTAACCCTAACTTAGACTGTTCATAAGCTAAAACTACATCGTTAAAGTTAGCAAAATATAGTTCTTTTCCACCTTGCTCCCTATGGTTTTCTGCCGTCAGATAATAACAACCTAATACCATATCTTGAGAAGGCGTAATAATTGGACGACCAGTCGCTGGAGACAGAATATTATTCGATGACAACATCAATAATCTTGCCTCTGCTTGCGACTCTAGAGAAAGTGGCACATGAACCGCCATTTGGTCACCATCAAAGTCAGCATTAAATGCCGGACAAACTAAAGGATGTAACTGAATTGCACGACCATCTACTAAAATAGGTTCAAAAGCTTGAATACCTAATCTGTGTAAAGTTGGTGCCCGGTTCAACATCACTGGATGACCTTCTATGACTTCCTCCAGCACATCCCAAACATTCGGGTCTCCCCTTTGAATCAGTTTTTTGGCAGCTTTAATATTATTAACTAATCCCTGACGAATCAACCGATGAATTACAAATGGTTGAAACAATTCTATTGCCATTTCTCGTGGTAAACCACACTGATTAATTGCCAATTTCGGTCCGACAACAATTACCGATCGCCCTGAATAATCAACCCGTTTACCCAACAAGTTTTGCCGGAAACGACCTTGTTTTCCTTCGATAATATCACTCAAAGATTTCAGAGGTCTGTTATTTGCACCTACCACAGTACGACCACGACGACCATTATCAATCAAAGCATCAACTGCCTCTTGCAACATTCGTTTTTCATTACGAATAATAATCTCTGGTGCCAAGATTTCTTGCAGTCTTGCCAAACGATTATTTCGATTAATAACCCGTCGATATAAATCATTCAAATCGCTAGTTGCAAAACGACCACCATCCAACTGTACCATTGGACGTAAATCCGGTGGAATGACTGGAATTGCATCTAAAACCATCCATTCTGGTCTTGAACCCGTAGCGACAAAATTATCAATTACTCGCAAACGTTTGATTAATTTGGCGCGTTTTTGCCCCTTAGAATTAGCAATTTCTTCCCTTAGTTTTTCTGCTTCCTCCTCTAGAGCAAGATTTTGTAATAAGACTTGTAAAGCTTCAGCACCAATGCCAACTTCCACCCCAACTATTGTTGAATCTTCGCTATAAATTTGATCTTCAATTTCTAGCCAAACATCCTCTGTTAACAGTTGCTTATAACTTAAACTTTCGTGATTTCCTGGGTCTAGTACCACATAAGCATTGAAGTAAACAATTTGTTCTACATCTCGCAATGGCATATCTAACAAAATTGCCATATAACTCGGAATACCCTTGAGATACCAAACATGAGTAACTGGTGCTGCTAATTTTATATATCCCATACGGTGACGGCGCACCCGTGACTCAGTTACTTCTACTCCACATCTTTCACAAACAATACCTCTATGTCGGACTCGCTTATACTTTCCACAATGACATTCCCAATCTTTCGCCGGGCCAAAGATGCGTTCGCAAAACAATCCATCCATCTCTGGTTTGAGAGTCCGGTAATTAATAGTTTCTGGCTTAGTAACTTCTCCGACGACTGTACCATTTGGTAAAGTTCTTTCTCCCCAGAGACGAATTCTTTCTGGAGAAGCTAGACCAATTTTGACATAATCAAATCTTTGTTCAAGTTTTGGCATTTTTACAATAAAGAGTTAAGACTACAAAATTAACAGGCATTGCACATTCAGCGAATGATTTTGGATTAGGGAACTGAGGAATTGTTATACCGTTTCACTAAAGTCACCAAGTCAAAAATCAGAAGTCAGAAGTGATATTAATGGAACTTAAAACCTCAACTATACAGTAATTTCAGGTTATTATTTTACTTCATCAGTTACCAACTATTTGTGATATTTTTTAAGTGAATTGGTATTAGTAATGATTAATATTCGGTTTTTTTGAGTCACACTCCAAACCGCTCAACTAAACTTACTAAAAAGTCTGAAAGTATAGTCATTCGTAGTGGTTCAAGCACTACAGGGTTAAACGGCAAACCCTTTATTCCCCAAAAACATCGGGAATTACTTTTCTAATTATATTAAATGCTCCATTCACATCAGCATTTAA
>NZ_JAAHGB010000139.1:0-5627 GCF_010672695.1 Okeania sp. SIO1H4 | reverse complement strand
TTCATACAATGTTCCATACTCAACGTGATGATTCAAAATGGTAAACCCCAGAGCTACAAAGTAGAAATCTAGTTAACTTCCAACTAAGGGAGTTTTTGGCGATCGCTACTTTCATGCAACAAAGCCATTATAATCTACTATATCTAGTATATTTGCGTAATTCCTGTTTGATAATTACATAGGCATTTTGTTAATCTAAGTACAGGACAAAAATTGAAGAGCGTGGCAAAAATCAGAATAAAAGCTACTGAACCAGTCATTGAGTCTTCTTGAGATTCTCTTGATAAATCAGCTCTTAAGCTTTCTCAATAACTAACAATTGATCTGGGTTAGGATTTTGAATTTCCTGATTTTGACCATCAGGCCAAATAACTTGAATCGAATCAATTTTATCTTGTTTTCCTAAACCAAAGTAAAGACGATAATGACCTTGCGATCGCCACGATCCTTCTGACTGTCCAACTTCTTGAAATTGTGTTCCATTTGCTGTAATCACTTTAACTTTAGCACCGATAGCAACTGAATTTCCTGGTGCGCCCTTTAATTCTATTTCTAACCAATGGTTATCATTTCCTGGATTACGATACAGCAAAACCCTAGACTTACTATATTTAGCTAATTCCGTAATATCCTTGTCTTTTCTTTGTCGCTTTTCCCAATCAGGCATTTTTGTTGATTTACCCATTAATAAATCGCGATCACCGTCATTGTCTACATCAAACCAAGTACAGTAAGCATATCCCCCAAATGTTTTTGGTGAACTAACCTCTAGTAAGTTGATTTTTTTAAATCTGCGATCTGGTTGTTGGCGGTAAATTCCGTAGCGTAAGGTATGTAAGTCTATCAACCCATCATTATCATAATCAACCCAGTTAGCTGCAAATGCTTTCTTTGGTAGTCCAACTGATTCTGGATCTGTAGCTTGATATTTACCATCCACATTGGTAAATAATATACTTTCTCTTCTGGAAGCTGAGAATAGGTCTAAATCTCCATCTCCATCATAATCAGCGATCGCCAATTGATTTACTAAACCCTTCTGTTCCCCTAAATTTTCTGCAACAAAATTTCCTGATTCATTTCTGTAGAGCCAAAAAGTTGTTTCATCAGCCCAAAATAAATCCATATCCAGATCGTTATCTATATCTAACCAAGTAAACCAACCCATATCTTTGAACCCTAAATTTTTTTCATCAGCAACATTAATAAAACGACCTTCAGGGGTTTGGCGATAGAGTTGATTAGGATATCTAGAATTAGGTGGCAACTTCCGTCCACACATAGTATAAAGGTCTAAAAGATTATCGCGGTCAAAATCAACCCAAGCCACTTGTCGTGCAGCACATCCCGCTTTGGCTAAACCTACTTTCTCTCCAATATCTTCAAAACCAGAACTTTGTTGCAACATTAATTCATCTTTAGCATTAGGAGATAGTTCCGACATTTTGCCTTGCATTCCTCCTCGAACAATAGCTATATCAATATTTCCATCATTGTTATAATCATTCCAAGCCATACCATGTCGATCCATGTGAGGTAAGGCATTAATAGGTGGTAGAGCAAAATCAATGGAAGTAGCAGATTGAAAACGAGAACCCAGGTAAATATTTTTGATATCTGCTCTGGGATTTAACCTAAATAGGGGTGGAAAAAAAGGATAAAATGCTGGAAACTTGATAGATAATCTGCCATTTCCTTTAACATTAAATCTTACTACCTGAACCTTATCAATTCCTGCTGATAGAGCATTTGTTTTTCTAATGTTTGTTGATATTTGGTCTGATTCGGTAGAGGTTGCTAAGAGAGGGACAATTACCAAACCTTCTAAATTCTCTGGATTAGTCAGACCTTGGGCAGCTATTATTAATTCATAATTATGCCAATAAATATACAATCCTGGTTCTGTCTTATTTGCCAAAGGATCAGGAACTGGTGTGTCTGTAGCTTCATAGTTTTGGGGCAAACCTAACTCCGAAAGCCCATCTTTGAAATCTTCTCCTTGTTGATTAATTAAGAATATTTGAGGACCATTGTGATTCGTAGAAAATATATCTAAAAAGGTATCTTGATTAAAATCAGCTACACCTAAATCAAATAGTGAGTAAGCGGGACTGATTTCTTCCTGTATGAAACCAGAATTAGCATTTAATGGATATTTATTTTTATCCTGTGGCCTCAATAAAACCACCAATAAGGAAATCAATATAATTCCTACAAATATGAAAATATTACGTTTCATTTTCATGGCATTCAATTAGTGTTGTTCAAGAGATATTATTTATTAATAGGAAAAATGGTAGAAGCATCCATTAAGTTCAAGAGCTATTCCTTTTAATACATTAGTTTATTGCCCCCAATAACTGACTGAATTTTTACCGAATCATTAATAATTAATAATTATTAATTAAATAATTCAGCTTACTCTGCCTCCCCTTTCAAGGGGAAAAAGTGGTCGTTTGCGGAGCATGACCTGAGGATGGGATAGCTAGGTCTCCCGCTCTTGACAGAGCCGCTCCGAAGTGCGCCATATCCAATCGACCAAGAGAAAAGTGCTAGGATATTTCCTTATCTTCAATTCCGTAACGGTTAAAACCCGAAGTAATTATCAATTGTCCATTATCCATTAATGAAATACTCAATTTCTTGAGATTTTGTTTCGGCTAAATGTCTTCTAGCCAACTAATTGAGATTTTTATTATTGGCTAGTGTATGTTGAATATATCTTCTGTGTTCATAAATATTTTCACCATTTAGACCTAAATTATAAACTGGTGATCGAGATTATAGGGATAGATACTTGGAGTTTAAGAGCTGATTTTTCTAATACTTAATGCCAAGAATTGACGAATAAAAATTTATCCAGGGGGGATAATTATCTTGAGAGATATCTCCTAGGAGACTTTTGACGATTTGAGAAAAGTTTGATATCTTTAAATATGTAATATTTTAATTGTTTTAACGGTTTCTAGTTTATCATATTTGTTTGGATATTTTTTTCTAGATTTTTCCTAAAATTCAATCTAACAATTCTCATATATTATCCATACTACTCTAATTCTAATTTAATAACCTTAATTTACCATGACTAAAACACCCCGTCGCTATCATATTACCACTTTCGGCTGTCAAATGAACAAAGCCGACTCCGAACGCATGGCAGGTATCCTAGATAATATGGGCCTCATCTCGTCAGAAGACCCCAACGATGCCAACATCATTCTATACAATACTTGCACCATTCGTGACAATGCCGAGCATAAAGTCTACTCTTATCTAGGTAGACAAGCAAAACGCAAACACAAACAACCAGACCTCACTCTCATTGTTGCTGGATGTGTTGCTCAACAAGAAGGGGAAGCACTCCTGCGACGAGTACCCGAACTAGACTTAGTTATGGGACCTCAACACGCTAACCGCTTGCAAGACTTATTGGAACAAGTATTCAATGGCAACCAAGTAGTTGCTACTGAACCTATTCACATTGTGGAAGATATCACTAAACCCAGACGGGATAGCAAAGTCACTGCTTGGGTAAATATAATTTATGGTTGCAACGAACACTGCACCTATTGTGTTGTTCCCAGTGTACGGGGTGCAGAGCAGTCTCGCTATCCTGAAGCTATTCGCGCTGAAATGGAAGAGTTAGGGCGACAAGGTTATCCAGAAATAACATTGTTAGGGCAAAATATTGATGCTTATGGACGCGACTTACCGGGAGTGACAGCAGAAGGACGCAATAAACACACATTCACAGATTTACTTTACTATGTGCATGATGTACAAGGTGTTGAACGTATTCGCTTTGCCACAAGTCACCCCCGCTATTTCACAGAACGTTTAATTAGAGCGTGTGCTGAATTGCCCAAGGTTTGCGAACATTTTCATATTCCCTTTCAGTCTGGAGATAATGAATTATTGAAGGCGATGGCAAGAGGTTACACCCATGAGAAATATCGCCGGATTATTGATAAAATTCGCGAACTGATGCCAGATGCTTCTATTAGTGCTGACGCAATAGTAGGTTTTCCTGGAGAAACGGAAGCACAGTTTGAGAATACGCTAAAGTTGGTTGAGGATATTGGGTTCGATCTGTTGAATACTGCTGCTTATTCTCCTAGACCAGGTACTCCAGCAGCTTTATGGGAAAATCAAGTGAGTGAGGAGGTGAAAGCAGATAGACTACAACGGTTGAATCATTTGGTGGGAGTGAAAGCAGCAGAGCGATCGCTTCGTTATATGGGTCGTACTGAAGAAATTTTGGTTGAAGATACTAACCAAAAAAATGCTGCTCAAGTTATGGGTCGTACCCGTGGCAACCGTCTGACATTTTTTGAGGGGGATATTAATGAATTGAAGGGTAAGTTAGTACAGGTGAAAATTACTGAAGTACGTCCTTTTAGTTTGACAGGAGAAGTCAAGCAGTTAGTGATGGTTTAACAGTTGTAAGGATGGGTTGAGTGAATAGGTAAACAGTTACAGCATATTTCGGACAAATGATGTACAAGTTTTAATAGTAAAACTCTTGTGGTGCAGGCATCTTGCCCGCTAAATATGTACCCGCTAAATATGTACCTCACAAAATCGGGAAGTGCTGTATCATATCAAATCTGGTTGAATACTTATTATATAGTTGGGTGAGATTGAAGTGTGGATAGAATGATAAACATATACTGTATAACCGGATTCTATATCAGTTATTACAATGAGATATCCCAAAGGAAAGAAGACCGGAGTCTACAGACCTGCCATCAAGGCAAACTACGCGCTTTCCCACCAGAAGTGTCGGGGTCTGAAACGAAACTGTTAAAAATATTAACTGATGACTGATAAGTTGCACCCAGATAACTTGCTAAATTTTTAGAGACAGAAATATTCTATTTAATTCAGTAATTTACCCTTTGATTAAGAGTAATATTTAACTAAATAATGAAATTTTATGAACTACAAACAATGCTATAATAACTCAGAGGTAATTGTGAAAATATCTCTTCTTTGATCAAGGAATTGGTAAATTTACTGTCCTCTGTAAGTTACTTGTTCTTTCCTAACAACCATTCCGTTTATAGCCATACTAAAATGACTATTGTCTATCATAAAAGTTTTACTTCCATCAATAGCTAAATATCCTTGTTCAGCAGTAACAGGTAATTCTAAAAGTTTATTAGGATTTGATTTAGCACCAGCTACTAAAGTTAATTGACCATTACCACTACGACAAATATTAGCAAAATAATTTTTAGATTCAAAGTATTTTATTTCAGACCAATTTTCTCCTTTTTTTTGGCAAATACGCCACTCTTCACGGGATGCTTGAGCAAGTAATATAGATTTGTTGTCAATTTTTTTTGGGTTAGAAGCTAAAACTTTAGATGAAGAAGTTAATAAAGCAAATGTACCAAGTGTAAATAGTCCTAATTGAAAAAATTTTTGATTGATTTTAAGTAAATTCACGGCAAGTTCCTTGAAATATAAATTAGTATTGAAAATTTATAGCTTCATCACAACCATAAGGGGGTTGGTAAGGGGGTGCTGGTTTCCCCACTCCTCCACAGGGTGGGGCGGAAAGCACCCCCTTACATAAATAAATGTTGATCCGCTTCGATCAAGATGTTTGTCTACCTCCCGAC
>NZ_JAAHGB010000138.1:0-6065 GCF_010672695.1 Okeania sp. SIO1H4 | reverse complement strand
GTCTCCTGTCTCCTTCTTCAATGCCTTTTTTCAGTGATTAAATTCACTGGAGATAGAGCGGTATTATCCTGTTTGATTAGCGTAATTATTACGCTAACTGTTAGTTACTTTTTGTCCAAAGTCCAATGATAACTAAAAAGGGTTAGGGGTGGGTTGTCTCTTGTCTACTGATAACTGATAACTGATAACTGAAAAAGGGGGAGGGTTTAGTTACGCAAAGAAACCCGGTTTCTTGAAGAAACCGGGTTTCTGGGTTCGCCGATCGCTGATAACTGATAACTGAAAAGTGCCAGGTACCATAAAAGAAAAAAAAGAGAAAGGTAAACTCCCCTCTCTTCTTCTTTCTAGCTTTTATTCTTCCTAGCATTGCTACCTAGCATTAAACCGCCTAGTGCGGTCAAACCAAAAATTAGAGAGGGTTCGGGAGTTGACACCTCCTCTCCTCCACCATCTCCCGCTTCCGCCACCGACCACACAGCCCACATGAAATCGTTCTCATTCACATAATCTCCAAGTTCCCCCACACTTACAAGATCATCCAATTCTAATTTCCAATTACCCTCAAGAAAGAAGCTTCTTGTCCCTGCAGTCACACCGCCATCCGTCATCAGAAATGGTAGAAAGAAATAGTCTACAGCTACATCAAACACAAACAATCCCTGCTCCCAATCATATTCTGAATCAGATATATAAAGCGACTCAGCGCCTAGTGATTTCTGGATAGAATTAAAAAGCTCAGAAGCTTGATTATCTTCAAAGAAATCAAACTCTTCTAGGGTAACACCATACGCTTGCTCAAAAGTTCCATTTATAAAATCTACGTTAAAAGTATCTTCACCCACAGATAGTCCTTCTATTCGGGTAACATGAACACCATCCTCATCGTACTTTAACGTAAAAGCTCTTGCTTCGCTTGTTGGCGCCAACAGGTTGGCAAAGGAAGCTAGTAGAGCAGCGCCAGCGCCAGTAGCAATTGACTGACCAATTTTCTTCCAATTTTTCATAATGGTATGTTTCTTGTATTTGTTTAAATTTTTTTCATTCTATTCTTCCCCCCTACTGTCAAGAGCATTTTGCCAACTTCATCAAATTTTCATAACAGTAACATCGTTTTCGTAAATCTTCTGAATCTTATTTATACAAGTAATTTTTCATTTTTCCGGATTAAGTAACTATTTTCAACACCCGCGAACATTCCTCCTTCCATAAATCTCTGGCATAAAACGCTCAACCGTTTATCTATCAATGCTTTTTGTAAGTTTGTCAGCCTTTAATTTTCATCGTACCTGGCCTAAGTTTGATTGGGGTAAATTTTTGAATCAATAAAATATTTTCATAGAACATTGATTGTGTATTTATAAAGGTATTGGGAACGATCGCGCTTTGCCAGACTTTATGTATAGTGCCTTTGCATAATTTATGTGTATTAGAAGTTGGGAGCGATCGCTACTCCCAGCAGCCAATACTATTGATAAATTTGCCGTAATTGCTCGATAATTTCCACAGTTTTGACAGAGGTGAGAATTGTTTATAAAACCTGAATATTTTCAATAGCATTAATCTCTGAAAATATCTCCTTTCCTGATTCACCAAATTTCAATTCTAATCCTAGTTATATTCCAGAAAGTATTCCTCTTTGTTCGCCTCGTTGTTCGCCAATTGCTACTCCCTCTTGTAAAATTTGTTGATACCAAGAAGATTGTTGTAAAACTGCCATATCCCACCTCATTATTTTTTGTACTATTTAGCTATCAGCTTTTAGCAGATCTGGGTTTCCCCTGCAACCCCGCGGCAGGATAGGGGTTGAAATCCCCTTCTCCCACGTTAAAAAATAATCTTGCTGACTGCTGATTACTGAGAGCTGACCGCTTCTTTAATACAAATGTAGCAAAAAATTCTAGTAAATTTTCTAATTCTGAAAGTTGTTCATCCTCCCGCAAAAGTTGCAACGCTTCTCTCACAATTGCTTCTTCTCCTCCACCTTTAAGAATAGGAACAAAAGGCATTAGGGAAATAAACAAAATTTACACTTTTTTTCAGAATATATTGTTTAAGAATCTGACTGATAAATTTGCCGTAATTGCTCGATAGTCTCCATAGTTTTGAGAGAGGCGAGAATTGTTTATCATTTTCTTTGTGGGTTTAATACCCCACCGTCTACACGGTGTTCAAAATTACTTGGGGTTAGAATCCCCATGTAATTTTCCTCCTGTCTCCTGTCTCCTGTCTCCTGTCTCCTTCTTCAAAAAACCTGAATATTTTCAATAGCATTAATCTCTGAAAATATCTCTTTTCCTAAAGAGCAAAATTTCAATTCTAACCCTAGTTCTATTCCAGAAAGTATTCCTCTTTGTTCGCCTCGTTGTTCACCTCTTTTGACTATTTCTGTGGTTGTGCTCGGTTGGAGAATATTTATTAATACCGTATAAATATGTTTTTTGTATTTTTCTTCTGCTAATACGGCATAAGCATACATCCGAAGTGGCATTTCTGTGTTTTACCTTAATTGCATTTCATTCACAACAAGAAACTCTCCATACTCTTGACTAGAAACACGCAGCAAAACATACCCTTCTCAACTTACCCACTGGAAGTCTGAAGAAATAATTTCTTTGACAGTAACATTCGGAATTTGACTCACCCATTCTACCCAACGACTGAGGGCAATTCCAATTAGACGTTTACTGCTAATATCGACTTTTTTTGTTTTTTTGTCATTCGATGAAATCTAGTTTATTCTGTCTGTTGAAAATTCAAAAAATAGGGAATAGGGAGTAGGGGGAAATAATTGATGATTTCTGTGGGATTGATTATATTTAAACTCCGCCCTTAAGGGTGGGGTCTTATTAGAGAAGTCTAATAGTAAGGGCGGGTTCCAGTTCAAATTAATAATATCAACATTAGAAAATCTTTAACCTTCTTGCTTCTTGCTTCTTCTTATTAACTAATAACTGAAAAGACTAAACTCCTGCATGACCCAGAGCTAAACCAGTAATTAACATACCTAATACTAAAAAAGGTTGGGCACTTGCTTGATATTTCACATCATTTTCTAGAGGATTTCTGAGAAAATACATATCCTGAAAAGTAATCTGAGGAATTACCATCAATAGCAAAATTACAGCATACAAATTTTCTTGAATACTAATTAAATAAGCTGCCACTCCAGCTTGAAAAATATCAATCATTAATACACAAATCCAAGCCGCCGTACCAATGCCAAACATAACTGGTAATGATTTTAAACCCAACTTTTCATCTCCTTCCACACTCTTAAAATCATTAACTACAGCAATTCCTAATCCAGCAAAACTATAAAACAAAGTCAGAATTACAATTGTTAAATTTAACTCTCCAAATAAAGCATGACCAGTCCACCAAGGCAAAGCAATATAACTAGAACCTAAAGCATAATTTCCTAACCAACCATTTTGTTTTAACTTTAGTGGAGGTGCTGAATAAATATAAGCTAAAAATGCTCCGAACAAACACAATATAGTAATCATTGGAAAATCGTGACCAGCCCACAAATCGAGAATATATGATATGCCAACCCCTGATAGTAACAAAACTAGAATTTGAGTCACAACTTGAGGAATAGAAATTGCACCTGAAGGAATCGGTCGATAAGGTTCATTAATAGCGTCTATTTCTTTGTCATAAAAATCATTTAAAGTTTGCGTATAACCCGCCATCAAAGGTCCTGCTATTAACATACAAGTAGCAGACTGTAGTACATTTTCTAGATTCCAGCTATAATTTCCTGAAGATGCAGCTCCACAAACTACTCCCCAGATTAAAGGAATCCAAGTTATGGGTTTCATTAGTTGCAAGCGGATTTTCCAAATATTAGTTTCTCCACTTGCTGCACCTTTCATTCCTAATATTTGTCTGGTTTTAGCAGTGCTATTTTCTTCTGTTTTTGTTTCTCGATTAGTCATTTCAGTTATCAGTTATCAATTATCAGTTATCAGTTATCAGTTATCAGTACCTCTATGGAATAGGGAGGCCAGAAAATCCTGAAGTTTCTGTTCTCTTGGTCGATTGGATATGGCAAGGTTTCTTCCCCATCTCTCGACCGCTTTTCATACCCTTAAAAGGGAAAGGTTATGACCTTACTTTTTGGTCAAAGTAATTTATATACTAAGTTTGAAAATGTTTTGTGAGAAGTTTTTCAACCTACTTTTTTGAAATTACAACAGTTTTTATTTTAGTAGACTACTGTAGGGACATTCCATGAAAAATCCCTACAAGATTTTGGTTTTGGTTGTGTAGTTAATATCTCTGAAAATTACTATAAACTTTTGAGCAAAGCAAAAAATCAATCTTTTTTCCTACTCCCCGTCACCCCATCTTCTCTACTGCCTACTGCCTACTCCCTACTGCCTCTAAAAAGAAATAATCAAATAACCATCTTGGAACTTTGCACCAGTTACAGGTTTTCCGCTAAGAGGAGGTGGAAGGAAAATATTTCTTCTTTGGTCTCCAGCTTCAATTGTTACTTCTGGTCCATATTGAGTAAGTCCAATTTGTTTTTTATCAAAACCAGGCAAAAATAAACTTACTTGACTTTTTTGAATATCTATGATGATAGGCTTAGGAGCCTTAACTGCTTGACTAAAATCTGGCAGAGCATCCATTAGAGGTTGCCAATCTTCAGTAGAACGACGGGGAATCGGAGTTACAGATAGTGGTGCAAATTCATCAGCAACATTATCCGCTAAATCTGCCTGATTCAGAATTACTCCCCCTACAGTCAGATTAACTTGTTGGGAACTTCCCCATAAATATTTTGCTGTGGCGATCGCTGCTGGATCTTTAGTAGTAACCAAGTATGCTGCTACTCTATTTGGGTCAGCTATAGTAGCTTTAGCATTATCTAACAGTTCATTGATTTTTTCAGTAGGTTGAGAAAAATTATCCCCTGTCCAATCAACATTTAGAATAGCACTACTAATAGGTTGAACAAATGGAGAAATAGCTTTGTAGACATCTGAGTCGAGAAGAACTTGACGGAAGCGACGAATATACCAACTCATAATTTCCGCCGAACCCAAAAGTCGTAAAGTCTCCTTATCTCCTGTGCCATCATAAATAATTACATCATATTCCCCACTAGTACTATATCCCCGCATAGTATTAATCGTCAGAATTCCTTCTACTCCTGGTAATACTCCCAGTTCTTGACCATATACCTTTTTAAAGAAGGGTGTACGGATATATTCAGCTTCTAGTTTTTTCAGTTCTTCCCAACCGCTTTCTAGTAAACTTGCTGCCTGAATATTGACTGCTTTGAGATTGGAGTCTATTTCTGTAGGTTCTGGGCCAATATTAGCACCTAATAACAAGGATAATGCAGGAGTTGGTTCTTGTCCGACAAATAAGACTCGTTTACCAAGGCTAGCGTATTGTTTGGCAGTGGCAAATGCAATGGTAGTTCGACCTGTACCACCTTTACCCAAAAATGTGTAAGTAATGGTCATTATTTATCTATCAAAAGTTTAGAATCAAGGAACATTTACATTTTGTAATTATTTAGTTTACTTTAGAATAATACTTTAGTTATAATTAATTTTCTGAACTTGATATTTATAGATTTAGCTGATTTCCCAAGTCTATACCAAAGATTTTAAAGTTCAATGTCCTCCGCAACACCGCACTTGGAGAAAAATTTCCTATACTGAACAAATGATCAGCAAGTTTGAATTGCCAGTCTAACCTTTGTCTAGCTATTAATTGATGCAGTTTAGCTATTTTGCACTTGAGAATCTTCCAAAAATCGCAAAACTTTGTACTACTCCAAGTCCATTGATATGTTGTACAGATCAATGGACTTGCTGGTTTATGATTTGAAACATCGGCAAATTCCTCAATTCTCGTAATCATTCGTCATTGTGCAACGCAGCTAGCTGAAGTAGAGTATCGTACTGTTCTGGTTGTGACATACTCCCACACTAACCTTGCGGTATAGTGTGGGCTTCTCGTTTCGCAGTCCCGGTACCCCGTCGGACTCCACGAGCTTTAAGGACGGAATGCCCTACCGCCCTATTTTTGATATTTATTGC
>NZ_JAAHGB010000137.1:0-6156 GCF_010672695.1 Okeania sp. SIO1H4 | reverse complement strand
ATTTCGATTGCTTAAATCCTTTCCTGTAAAACGCTGTATAAAATCAATTGCTGTTGTGTGCATGACTTTGCATTTATTTTTCTAACATAAACTAAATAAACATTACCATATCTGATATTTTCAGAGTTCAAAGAAAAATTAAACCTAGCTAAGATAGAAATTTGGCTCAACCGAACCATTTTCTAACTGATATTGAAAAGCTAAACCAGAACGACCACAAAATAAAAATAAGATTAGCATTCTTCATTAAAACCTTTCTAAACTGAATACGCAGTGTAAATAGTTTGTAAGGCTCTTTGCACAATATCTTCATCTGAAAGTGCCGATAAGGCTAAAGCTGGTGGCCCCCCATTTAAAACCATAATGATAGGTTCTTTAATGTATGGATAAAGATTAAACCATTGGTTAAACTGTCCCGGAGGAAGATCGTTTTCTGGAGTTAATATCCAGGTAGTTGATAGATCCCAGAATGGCTGATCGAATAACAAATAAACTTTGTCTAAAGTCCCCATTCCGAGTCGCTCGATAGCTCGCTGCTTATTTTTGGGCAATACAGGATTGAACTTGATACCTCCTCTTTTGAGTACACCAAGGGGGACTGTGACCAAAACCGCATCAAAAGATTGATGATTAATTTTATCAAAACCCAGTGTCACCCCTTTTTGAGTTCTGGAAATTTCCTTAACCAGTGTATTCAATTTAATTTTGTAGTCACCCTTGAAGGCTGCCAAAATACCTGCGTATCCATCTGGGAATATGACATCGGGACCATCGTAGTCGTTCACGAAGAGATAAGCCCACTGATTGATTTGATCTTCATTTGTTCCAGCCGTGTGCTGGATACTAACGACATTTTCCAACCATCCTGGGGCATCACTGTCCCTAATTTTACCCCCACCACGTCCTCGAATAATGTAATCCTCTTTTTCCGTTTCGATAAGTCGCTGATCTAGCTGTTCGGCCAAATCCACAAGGGGGTTTCCGTTTATCCCATGAATCCAACTAGCTCCCAGTTCCAATGGTACTCCCAGTCGGTCATCTGTCCAGATCCGTCCCCAAATGCGATCGCGTGCTTCAAACAAAGTAACTTCTCGACCGTTTGTAGAAAGTTTATGTGCTGAGGCAAGGCCGCTCATTCCTGCACCAATAATTGCAATTCTATCAGCACTACCTTGCAAGATTGAGTTAGCTGCCCGAAGCCCAGATTCGTACGCAGCATGAACTGTACTGTTGTAGTTTGGAAAAGTAGCTTCACCAGCAAAAAATATCTTCTTGTCAATGGGCTGCTCCAGGGCACGAATGTCACTGCGCGAAGTTCCTTTTGGGATGTATGAATATGAGCCGTATGTGTAGGGATCGCGACTCCAATTCGTTCGGATGTAGCCCAGAAGCTTTTGGTTTTTTGCCTGAAAACCCTCCCAAGGCAAGAAATTCAAAAGTAAGCCACTTGTAACTCCATGTAGTAATGTTCGTCGATTCATTTTTAGCTAGATTTATCAAAGGGTAATTAACGGTTTAACATAATCATAGTCTAAAAATTGTTTGGGAAAGGTTGAGCGATCGCATATCTGCTATAATTTTCCTTATTTAGATTCCACAAAATTGTCAATCTGCGGAGTATCGACTGTATAGCGAAGCAGACATTGCACGACTCCAGCACATTTTGTCGTTGAGGCAGTTAGGTTTTGCCCTCAAAGAAATTCGCGAGTGTTTGGAGAATCCTGCCTTCTCCCTACCAAATGTAATCAATCTGCATTTGGCGCGACTCCAAGAGCAGATGGCTGTATCGCAGTCGCTCTTTACCAAGCTCAGTACCCTAGCCCAAAAACTCCAAACCTCTCAAACCGTTACGGTTGATGATCTCTTACAGATAATGGAGAACCTTACCATGACTCAACAATATTTGACCCAAGAACAACATGATTTGCTCGAAGCTCGATTTAATGAATTGAATGAATTGAATAATGAATTGAATAAATTGAATGAGGGGACCAATGAGGGGCAGACCGAGTGGCTAGAACAGGCGCGATCGTACATGACCCAAGATCGTGACTTCAATGATCCAGAGGTGCGGCACATGGCATTGCTGTTTCGTGACAGGATCCATGCATTTGTTGGTGGTGACCTGCAACTCTATGAAGCGCTTATGCAGCGCTATCAGAAAGAGGGAGCTGAAGCCGCTAGCTGGGGTACCTTAGATGCCCCCACATTAGACTATCTTCTCAAGGCGATAGCGATAGAGTCAGTTCGGGAAGAAATGGTCAGGTTTTCGTTTCAGGAAGAAATGGTCGGGTTTTCGTTGGATCGCTTTACCCCGGAAAGCCGTGAAGTGTTGACTCAAAGTCAGGAATGCATGCGAGAGCTACACCTCAACTTCTTCGGTGTAGAAGCGCTACTTTTAGGGCTGCTAGCTGTCGAAACATCCTTAGCAGCACAAGCTCTGAACAACCAGGGGGTAGACTTGGTCATTGCCCAAAATCTCTGGCGAAAATTGTTAGCTAATACAAAAATTCTCTCTGATGCCCAAAATCTCTGGCGAAAATTGTTAGCTAAATACAACTTTTTTGGTACAAAAATTCCCTCTGATACGAAAAACCCCCCAGAAATTACCTTTACACCCCGTGCCCGCCGTGTCATGAAGCTAGCGACTGAACAGGCAGTACAGCAAGGTCACGATCAGATCACCCCCCAACATCTGTTACTCCGTCTTTTGCAAGAAGGTGAGATGGGTGGTGAGATGGGTGGCGGTATGGCCATGCGCGTGCTACGAGAGTGCGGAGTAGACTGCCAGAAGCTGAAGCAGCAGATCCGCAGCGTTTAAGGAGAAAGGTGCGGGTGTAACGTTTATTATGCTTTCTCCATCATGTGGTGACAAGCTCATGTGGTAACAAGAGGCTTGAATGCTTTACAGGGAAAACTTTTGAAGTTTACTACTCCTGAAAATATTTCTCCCTTAATCTTGAGATTTTCAGCCTTGAAGAGCACACAAAAAGGCTACAAAGCTGATTCTTTCATGATGCGATCGCCGCCTAGACACTTGCGATGACTAGATTATGAGTTGATCTTTTCGGCAGTTTATCATCTAAAAAGCTTGTCCTGACTAACTTACAAAGGGCTTGTCACCCCATGAGGTTATTTGCTCTAGAGAAATGTACCAATTTCAAGCGATCGCCTACTCCAAATGACTCATAGGCCCAAGGTTCATCTCCCTTGGCTTTTATGTTTTCCGTGGATCTTAAGGGTTGTAAATCTATACCGTATTTGCTAGGAGAGATTTGTCGGCTCAACGGTAAGACTTACCGGCTGCAGATAACTTATCGCCTCAAGTAGATATTTCAAGTAGCAGTCCGGTGCAGTCTAGGGTTAGACGTATATTGGGTGCTCAACCTTATAAATCATGAGCTTAGTCCTTGCTGTTGCCGTAAGAATTTACACAGGAATGTACTTGACAGAATATGGTGCCCAATGCTCTTTCCAAGGTCTTGCCTCTTCTAGTTCATAGGCCAGTTCATACAGCATCTTGTCATTGCCAATGGCCGCTTGAAACATAGTACCAATCGGCAAACCTGACTCATCATCCCAATTTAAAGGTACTGACATAGCTGGATTACCAGCCACGTTAGTGGGAGCCGTATAGGCCAGACGATTTTGTAGGAACTCTAGAGTTGAGTCATTGACTCTGTCGTTTGGTGTTAGTGCGTCTCCCTCGACAAATAGAACAGGCATGACTGGCGACATCAAAATATCGATCGATTCAAAAGTCTCAATATAAAAGCCTGGAACTTTAGCGAGATAGACTTGCCCTTGGGCTTCTTGCTCATCTGTAATGGAAGCGCCGTATTCAATTAGGGAAGCGGTAAATGGATCTAGGAGACCTGACTCGGCGGCTGCTCTACCACTGAGGATTTCTGTAGATTCAGCCACAGTCCCGAATTGTCGTAAAAATGCACCATTATAGTTTGTAAAAAACTCCACCTCATTCACGGGGAAAGTGACCTCAACGACCTCATGCCCCAAATCTTGCAGCAGCCGTACAACATTTTCTTGGGCTTTACGAACAGGCTCTTCAACGACCAGCCCCCCACGAATTGAGGCAGCATAACCAATCTTCAATCGTCGGGTTGAGGGACCAGTCACCAGCCCCACAGGTTCAAATACTCGGCTAGACTTGTCTTCAGTGTCATTGAAAAGGGCGGCACTATCACGCACTGTTCGACTCAAAGCCTGGTTTGTTTTGAACGGATTATGCCCACCATCGGATTCACCAGAGAGCATACGTTCTCGGCTAGGTTTCATGCCAAAAACGCCATTGGCACAGGCGGGCAATCGGTTGGAGCCACCGCCATCAGTTCCGTGAACTAAAGGCAAAATTCCTGCTGCCACAGCAGCCCCTGCTCCTCCACTAGACCCCAGTGTGGACTTAGATAAATCCCAGGGGTTGCGACTCAAGCCAAAGGCACTATTATTCGTGACAATACCCAACTGGGCAAACTCTGGAACATTGGTCATGCCTACAATATTCATGCCTGCGGCTTCGACCCCGTCAATGTATCTCACATTTCTGACTGGGACATTTGTCAGTTGCAGTCGTGAGCCATCGGTACGACGGACTCCCCCGACATCAATCATATCTTTGATTAAAATTGGCACACCAGCAAACGTGCTGTTGAGAGAAATTTGATCAGCTTTTTCCAAAGCCCTTTCGAAGGTAGGAGTAGTCAAGACATTGATAATTGGCTCCATCGCTTCAATACGACGAATAACTACTTCAACTAACTCTCTAGCCGTAATCTCTCGTGCTTTGATCAGTTGGGCTAAACCAAGTGCATCGTAATCTATCAATTCGTCGGATTCCCTCATGCGAGCAAGTGCTTCAGGCGGAATAGGGAATAGTTGGTTGGCGAGAGTATTATTTGTTCCTGGTCGAGTTGTTTTGGCTTGACCCAACTTACCTAAAGCGAGGGTGCTAGTTAGTCCTACAGCCATACTACTCGTCAGAAATGCACGTCGATTTAATTGAACCATTAAATTTCTCTCCACGATTCCGATGCTTCACTGAAGTCTATTCAATAAATAGCTTAAGTATCTCCTCTAGAAATAGTCAAGCCCAATAGAAGTTCCATGATCAACTGGAGCATATCTTAGCTTGGAGATGCCCAAAATATGGCTAACTATTGCTTATTATGCTTGCTCCTATCTAAGTCAGTCTAACCATCCCAATTAGGGGTATTAGGCTGATATTGATCGCGATAACAGCCCTGTGAATGACGTTAGGCTGAATAAAGTCTTGATAACACCCCAAAATAGAGTGTTATGCAGATCATAGTCAGTCTATCTTTCCAATTTGGCATATTATACAGACTCAGACCTTGATCATGTCCGAAATTATGGTTTTATCACGATCTTGCTGTGCATATTAGCACTGTCAGCGGATGTTATGCGGCTTTCTTCATCAAATCTTCATTATCGCCATAGTCCTTCAAATCTGGACTGAATCGATGTTTTGAATGGTCTGAGTCGGTTGATTAATCCAGCAATGGGGCTGTTTCGCCTACCACCTGAAGCTGCATCGCCTGTCATTCTGGCATCAGTTTGCAAAGACGGACTACTGCTATTTGCTGAACCCAATACGGTCAGCCTGTTCCGGTGCAAATCCTCACAGGCGTTTATCTCGCCGGGGTACTGTTCCCCTGTCTGGTGACAGCACTGACGATCGCTCGTGAACAGTCTTTCAAATTTGCCCTGATGTTGATGGGGAGGCAGGCGATCGCTGCGATTGTTTTTTCTCTATTGCTTGCTTGGGGAGAATTATTAATTAGCTAAAGGCAAAAAAAACATTTTGCCCAAAAGCAGTTGATGGTGATGGCCTTAACCTGACACAATTGTAAATAAATAAAAAGTATTTTTCTGTTATGTTAATTTTGAGAATAATTATCATTCTTATACATAATTATCCTCCTCAGCCTTCCAAGCTGTATCGCTTTGGGGTTAAAAAGGTTGCAGGAGAAGTATAAGGCCAACTATAACCATTATATCATGTCCGTTTATATCGTTTGTGTAAACCCAAGGGTGAATATCTACAGGAAATGATGGTTTTTTCTTGCGAGGGTAGCCTTCTTTCCTCTTCCCTCTTTCTTCTTCCTTCTTCCTTCTTCC
>NZ_JAAHGB010000136.1:0-6191 GCF_010672695.1 Okeania sp. SIO1H4 | reverse complement strand
CATAGTTGACACAGAGCGTATTCTATGGCAAATAAGGCTGGTTGAGTGTAGGCTGTTTGGTTGATTAAATCTGAGTTTTGTGTTGTTTGTGTATCTGGATAAATTACGGAAAGTAAGGAATGTTCTAAATAGGGTTGCAAGAGCTGGGAACATTGGTCAATGGTTTGGCGGAATAGTGGCTGAGTTTGATATAACTCTCTTCCCATATTCAGATATTGAGAACCCTGTCCTGTAAATAGGAACGCTTTTTTTGGTTGACTATTGTTACTTAAGGATAATTTTTTTGAAAATATTTCAGCTACTTTTTCTCCTCTCCTAAATTGTTTCAATTTAGCAAGTAATTCTGAAGTATTAGAAAAGATAACTGCCAATCGATGATGAAAATGTGACCGCCCAGTATTAGCGGTAAAACAAATATCTGCCGAGTCTAATTTAGGATGAGTCTCTAGATAGTTTTGATAACGATTGACTAATTCAATTAGGGCAGTTTCTGTTTTTGTGGATAGACTTAATAAATGTTGTGGGCGCTGTTGTAAATTATTTCTGTTGTCTAATGATAATTTATTATGGGTTTGAAGAGGTGCTTCTTCTAGAATTAAATGAGCATTTGTTCCACTCATACCAAAAGAACTAACTCCTGCAAATCTCTGTTTTTCAGAGCGAGGCCAAGATATTACCTTTGTAGGAACCATCAGAGGACTTTTCTCCCACTCAATATGAGGATTTGGTTTAAAAAAGTGTAAATTAGGAGGTATTTCTTCATTGTCCAAACAAAGTACTACTTTAATTAAACCTACTATTCCAGCAGCAGCTTCTAAATGACCAAGATTTGTTTTTACAGAACCAATTATTAAAGGATTTGACTGACTACGATTAGCACTTAAAACTGAGGCTAAAGCTCCCACTTCGATAGGATCTCCGAGAGATGTACCAGTACCATGAGCTTCTACATAACTAACTTGAAATGGATGTAATTTAGCATGATTCAGCGCTTGAGTAATTAATTTTTCCTGAGCTATTTGATTAGGAACAGTTAAACCACTACTGCAACCATCATGGTTTACTGCTGAACCTCGAATTAAAGCCCAAATTCGGTCTCCATTTGATATTGCATCAGATAAACGTTTAAGAATAATTACTCCACAACCTTCACTACGACTAAATCCATCTGCACTAGCATCGAAAGTCTTACATCTACCATCTGGTGACAAAGCTTTAGCCCTTGATAAAAAAATTGTTCCTTCTGGTAACAAATTGAGATTAACTCCACCAGCTATAGCTAAATCAGATTCTTGATTTCGTAAACTTTGACAGGCTAAATGTACTGCTACTAGAGAAGAAGAGCAAACTGTATCAATAGACATACTTGGACCTTGGGAACCAAGAATAAAAGAAAGACGTCCTGATGCAAAAGACAAACCGTTTCCAGTGCCATCATAGATACTTATATTTTCAGGACGATTAGAATTTGCTAGGGTAAATCTGCTGTATTCATTTTGAGTGATACCAAAAAAGATTCCCGTTTGACTGCCTTGCAATTTTGACGGAGAAATTCCACTGTGTTCTAAAGCTTCCCAACTAACTTCTAATAGTAACCGATGTTGAGGATCGATACTAACAGCTTCTTTAGGAGAAATACCAAAAAATTGAGGATCGAATAAATCTATCTGCTCCAAAAATCCTCCACATCGCGTGTAAATTTTGCCAGGACTTTCTGGATCGGGGTCATAATAATCATTAATATTCCATCGAGTTGATGGAACTTCAGTAATAGCATCTACTCCTTCAGATAAAAGATTCCAGAATTCTTTTGGAGTCTTAACATTTTTAGGAAAGCGACAACCCATACCAATAATAGCTATTGGCTCTGTTTGAAAATTCTGGAATTTATCTAATTTTTTTTGCAATTGCTCAATTAGTAAAAATGAGCGTTGTAAAGGAGTTAAATCTTTCATTTTCTTTGATGGATTTTTCATTTATTTATAACTCCTCATTAACAAATAAATTTAATTTTTGATCGATTATTTCTTCTAATTGTTTTTCTGAAAGTTCTTTTGTTTTAGCTAACAATTGTTCTTGTGTTTCTTCGTCAACCTCAGTTTGCTTTCTTTCTATAGTTGAATTGCCTTCAACCTTTACATCTAACAACAACTCAGCCAAATAATCTACTAGATTCTTCAAGGTTGGATATTTAAAAGTCAAAGTTGAAGGCAACTCACATCCTAAACTTTTTTGTAAAAAACTCCTCAACTCTACAGACATTAACGAATCTATTCCTAACTCAAAAAAGCCTTGACTAAAATCAATATTAATAAATGAATTTAAGCCTAATACTTGAGCTACTTGTTGACGAACATGAACTTCTAATAATCTCCTTTGTTCGCTAGGGATCAACATCTTTAAATGCTCTAGAAAATCAGATTTTAATGCGGGTACAGTATTAACAGTTTTTTCTTTCCAATCAGCTAAAAACCGCCATTGTGTTACTCTGTCTTGCCAATTTAACCAATTAATTGGCAGAACTCCTACTTGTACTTCAGAAAAATTCATCAACTTCTCTAATGACTCTAAAAACTTCTCAGGAGTGATGGCTTCTATACCCAATTTTTGCTGGAGTCGAATATCTGCACCTTTTTCAGCCGCTTCTCCTACAACTGAAACAGCACCCCAATTAATACTCAGTCCAGTCAAGCTCATAGCTTGACGATAATGAGCTAAACAATCCAGAAAAGCATTTGCAGCGGCATGATTTCCTTGACCTGCTGACCCCAAAAGAGAAGCACCTGAAGAAAACAATATAAAAAAGTCCAAAGGCTGATTTTGAGTCAATTTATGTAAAATCCAAGCCCCCTCAACTTTTGGAGCCATTACCTGCTCAAAACTTGACCAACTTTGGTTGACAAGAACTCCATCTGACAACATTCCAGCAGAATGAATGATTCCTGCTAGCGGAAAAGTTGAAGTTGAGTCTATCTTTGCTAGTACCTTTGTCATAGAATCTACTTCTGACACATCAGCCAGTTCCACTACCACTGAAGCACCCGCTTCTTCTAGCAACTTTAACTTGTTTTCACTAAATTCATCGGGTGGACGGCGACTCACCAAAACTAAATGTTTAGCTCCTTTTTTGACCATCCAATCAGCAACTAATAAACCTAATCCACCCAAACCTCCGGTAATTAAATAGGAAGCATTTTGAGAGAAAGCCACAGATTTTTCTGATTTTTTGGGAGAGCTAGCTACTAAACGAGATATGTAACGACTATTTTCTCTAAATGCCACTTGGTCTTCTTGGTCTTCTGAGTAAATTTCTTCAAATAGTTTTAATGCTTGATCTTCAACACTTTGGCAAGGATCTAAATCAACTTGCACACATTTTAGCTCTGGATGTTCCAACCCGATCACTTTTCCCATTCCCCATAAAGAAGATTGAGCAATTCCTGAAATTACACAATTAGTTTCTGGTACAGGTTGCGAGCCACAAGTTACTAGCCATAATTTAGGTGATTCAGTTAATCTTCCTTTTACTAATGCCTGCACTAGAGATAGTGTGGTTCCACAGCCTCTTTGTGATAATTTTTTTAAGTCTTGAGAACTAATATCTTTCCCAACCATAGCCTCTGTAGGCCACAAATGAACTATTCCATATATTGAGGGCAAGTTTGTTGATATTTCAGCTATTAGTTGCTCAAACTCTTCTGGTTTGTCAGGATTAATAGTAAATTCAGCTAACGATCCTGAGTCAGAAAGATATTTGTATTCCTCACCTATAAATACTAAGGTACAGTTATCTCCTAATGACTGCAGTTGACTTGCTAAGTGTTGAGCATATCCCTGATTATCTGCTAAAATTAACCAATTTTTATTAGATTTTGAGGAAACAACTATATCATCATTATTAGCTCTAGCCACAATTACGGCTTGGTTGGACAAGACTTCAGGCATTCCTTTTATTTCTGGTAAAGTTACTACTTGACCAAAACCTTTTTCTTTTAAAACTTGTTGCCACTTAAAGCGAGAAAGCAGAGGATAGTCTGGTCGTAATTCATAATCTCGGAATTTCCACCATCCTTCCAGTAGTCCAAAGATTAAATCAACCCACCTATTTTGAGTTGTAGCTTCGTATAATATTAAAATCCCACCAGGTGCCAACAGTTTTCGCACATGAGATAAAACTTGCTTTATATTGGTAGTTGCATGAAGTACATTGGCTGCAATAATTATATCATTCTGATGAGAATCAAACCCTTGACTGCTTGGATCTATCTCTATATCTAAAGTTCGATAGTTGACGAAGGGATAATCATGAAATTTTTCTTGTGCTTTAGTTATAAACAATCCCCCAATATCGCTGAATGTGTAATCAATTTGATGGGGATTTAGATGGGGCAAGATATAACTAGTTGTACCTCCTGTACCAGCACCAATTTCTAACATTCGTATTCCTCGTTGTAAAGATAATTTCTCAATTGCTTGAGATATAACTTTTTGTACTAAGGTATTCATAATTTTAGCTGTAGGAGATTCTTCATAGAGTTGAGTTGTTGTAGTTAAATCTCCTTCAGGAAATAGTAATTGTACTGGGTCTTTTACACCTTTTAATACTTCACTTAATTGAGTTCCACAGCGATTTAGAAGACTTAATTCTGCTTTGGCATCAGGATATTGAATCAATAAAGTCTGACTTTTTTCTTCAGGATTAGATTTTTTTAAAGGCTGGAGCAATTGCCACTGCTCTTCTTTTTTCTCTAGAATTCCCTCTTCAGCTAAAATTTTTAATATACGTTTAAATAACTGTCTTTGATTGGTATCTATACCTAGATGTTTACTAGCAGTATCAGTAGAAAAACATTCCATTTGTTTGTAGTTCCAACCTAGGTCTATTATTGCTTTTACTATATAATCTAGACTTAGCTCTTCTAAGCTACTTTCGATTTGAGAGCTATTTTCTCCTATTGTTGTAACTAATTCTTCGAGGTCAGGAGCCAATTGTTGTTCAATTTCTCTTGGTGTTAGTAAATCATTTGTTGGTAATAGTTTTCCAAAACGACTTTGGGGTTTCCAAGCTACTGAGTAAAACCAGTTATTAATTAATTCTACTTGATTTTCTATTAAGGTTTGAGGTGATACAAGTCTAAGTTTTAAGCCTTCTACTTGGGCAATAATTTCTCCTTCTAAATTAGTTAGAGTAACTTGAGCATTTAGATTTTCTTCATCTTTTTGGTCAGATTCAGTTATTACTGCTATTGCCCACAAAGATAGACCAGGAGGATTATATACTTTTAGCCTATTTATTCCTATTGGTAAATACGTTTGTTGGTTGTCAGTTTTTGGTAATATCTGAAAAATTAGTTGTAAAGCAGCATCTAGTAGAGCTGGATGTATATAATAATGAGTTGCTTCTGCTACTAGCTCTAGGGGTAATTCAATTTTACTGATAGCTTGGTTTGTACTAGACCATAATTGTTTGATTCCTTGAAAATTACTTCTATAGTCAATTCCTAGTTGCTGGCATTTTTGATAGTGTTGTTTTATTTCTATAGATTCAGTACAATCGCTTAGATATTTTTCTATGTCAATTTTTTGAATTGTACTTAAATTTTTCAGTGGCTTAATTTTTCCTTCTACATGAAGATTCCAATCTGAAAAACTTTCTTCTTTTTTGGAGAAAACTTCAAATTTATAGGTATCTATATCTGATTTGCTAAGAATTGTTTGAACTAATATTGATTGAGTTTCTGGAAGTATTAATCCGCGACTAATAATTACATTTTCTATTACTATATGAAGTGTAGAAAATAAAGTTTTAGCTGCATAAAGCCCCATTTCTAGATAACCTGTAGCTGGGAAGAGATTGTTTTCAAACACTCGATGGTGACTAAGATAAGCTGGTGATTTTGCTGTCAGGTGTGCTTGGAAATAATACCGATTTTCTAATCCTGCTAGCTGTAGTTTTTGACCTAGTAAGGGATGAATAATTGTAGCTGTTAAGTTTGAAGTTGACAACTTTGATTGAATTTCAGTCTCTATCCAATAACTTTGTCTTTGAAAAGGATAAGTGGGCAACACTACTTTATTTCGTCGATCATCTCCCTCAAACCCTAACCAATCTATATCCACCCCCTGTACATACAATTTTCCTAAACTACACAGCATCTGTTCCCATGCACCTACTTCTTCACGCAAAGATG
>NZ_JAAHGB010000135.1:0-6640 GCF_010672695.1 Okeania sp. SIO1H4 | reverse complement strand
CACCGTCAACGGGGGTGTTCACGCATTACATGGGGATTCTCACCCCAAGTAATTTTCCTCCTGTCTCCAGTATAGCTGTCTCCTGTCTCCTTCAAAAATATCAAATCATTCGTCACTGTGCAACGCCGATTTTTTGGTCGAAAGAGATTTTTGTTTCTGTCGCAAAACTGCAACTTCAACTTCCCGATGACCGCGCAAATGTTGAGCTAAACATTACACATCTTCCAGAAAAGAGGGAGTAGGCAGACTTGCTGTAGGCAGTAGGGATCCCACCCCTAACCCCGACCGTGGAGGGGAAAGAATTGATAATTTATGTGTAAGAATTGATTTGATTTTTGATTTTTACCAGATGTCTAATCCCAATATCCGGTATCTTCTGGTTCAAATATCGGACCTAACCACAGTAACCCTCCCACAGGTTTTGCCAGCAACCAAGGTTGATGAGCACAGACTGCGGTTTCATTAATTTTCGCAAGTTGTGGTTGAGTGATAGAACAGTGGCTCAATCAGAACAAAACTGGACGTAGGGGAGCATCCAACACCTATAGCAATGTCGCCATGGAGCTAATGGCCACCATTGTTACTTTGTTTAGCTTGGCAGGACGACAAATTGAGGATTTCTTGGAATCTATATTTGAATTGATGGGAATAGACTTGCCAGTACCAGACCATAGTACCTTGTGTCGTCGCTTGAGCAAACTGAACATCAATATACCTATATTACCAGCAACAGAAACCATGCACTTGGTACTAGACTCTACGGGGGTCAAAGTGTATGGTGAGGGAGAATGGAAAACAAGAATTCATGGTGTGGGCGTCGGACATGGCGTAATATCATGTCCGGATAATTAGTGATAAGAAAACTCTCTCCTTCTTCTCCTGTTCTTCTTCTTCCTTCTTCTTTCTTCCCTCCTGACTCCTGACTCCTGAGGACTCCGTAGTTATTTATTTATCACTGTTCAACCGGACATGATATAAGCTCTATTTGGGGGTTTTGGAGGCAACTGGGGAGATAGCTACTGCTATGGTAAGTACCAACGTGAAGCGTGATGATGAAGCTTTTTCTGAGCTACTAGATGGTATAGAAGGAGAAATAGCTCAAGTATCAGGAGACGGGGTATACGACAAGTATAAGTCTGATCAAAAGGCTAGTCAAAGAGGAGCAAAAATCACGATTCCTCCACGAAAAAATGCCGTGATTGGGCAACATGGCAACTGTAAAGCTCCACCCCATCCCAGAGATGAGAACCTCAGACGCATTCGTCAAATAGGACTAAAGAAATGGAAGCATGAAAGTGGTTACCACCGACGCTCCTGATCCGAGACCACAATGTTTCGGCTCAAAGTGATGTTCGCAGGTAAATTACGACGACGGAAATTTAACAATCAAGCAGTGGAGTTATTGATACAATGTGCCCTCCTCAACCGTATAATTACCGTATAATTAAAGATTGTAAGCCAGAAAGTTACAAAGTACAATTCTAGTTCATTCCTCTACAGGGGTGATTTTTGTGATCGCCACCTTCATGCAACAAAGCCTATTTTCTGGTATAATTTTACTTCTCAATTTACTTTCACCCATTTCTATAACCACTCAACACTTATGTTGTAAAGAAAAATTATCGTTTTGTTAGATTTCTTTAAACCATGAAGTAACTCGAATATAAAAATGACCCTGATTTTGCTCTCTGTGTCTCATTACCTTCAGCACTATTTATAATATTAAGTAAGTAAGAATAAATGACGTAAGAAAGCAAAAAAATAACTCAGACAACTACAATTTTTAGAAAAGCCTAAAAAAATCAAAACAAATTAAGAAAAAAATATGTTTAATGCCACTGAAATATTAATTAATTCATTTGTCGAAAAAATTAAAGATGGCTACCGTCGTACTTACGGCGGTCATAAATCTAACTACGAAGAAATTATTGGTTGGGCAGGAAATATGGCACTAGAAAATATTGCCAATAGCGATGCCCTTTACCATAATGTAGAGCATACAATTCTGGTGACTCTTGTAGGCCAAGAAATTCTACGGGGAAAACATATTCGAGAAGGAGGAGTTGCCTGCGAAGATTGGTTACATTATATTATTTCCTTAGTTTGCCATGACATCGGATATGTAAAAGGAGTTTGTCGGGCAGACAAAAAAGGATGGTACGCTACGGGTAGGGATGATGAAATGGTTAATTTGCCATTAGGTTGTACGGATGCTAGTTTAACTCCTTATCATGTGGATCGGGCAAAATTATTTATTAATGAACGATTTGGCGGTCATAAACTAATTGATGTGGGAATAATTAAACATAATATTGAGTTAACACGCTTTCCTGTTCCGAAAGAATCAGATCATCAAGATACTGTTAATCATCCTGGTTTAGTACGAGCGGCAGATTTAATTGGCCAGTTAAGTGACCCCCGCTACCTCAATAAAATTTGTTCTTTATATTATGAATTTGAGGAAATGGGTTTCAATGAAAAAGTAGGGTATAAAAATCCTAGCGATCTGCGCGATAATTATCCGCAATTTTTTTGGCAAGGAGTTCTTCCTTATATAAAAAATGCTCTGAAATATTTGTCACTAACACAGCAAGGTAAGCAAATTATTGCTAACCTTTACTCCAATGTATTTGTAATAGAGCATGATTCTTCTATGAAGGTTGCTGTTTAGAAATTAGGGAGCAGAAAGAAGAAGGAAGAAGGAAGAAGGAAGGAGGAAGAAGGCGTTTAGTTATCTACTAGAGAAGGAAGGACAGAAGCAGCGAAAAATCTAGCATTGTCTGAGTTTTAAGCTTTTGATATGCCCGCGCCTTTTCCTTAAACTGCTATAAAATTTTGTTGAGATAGGCAACAAGAAACAGAAAATATCTCTAATACCATTTCTCAAAAACTTTTCTACATTTTCATGAGTAGGGGACCCACCCCTCGCCCCTCCCCCTCCCAGGAGGGGAAGTGGGTGAGTGGGGTAGAAGTAAACACAAGAATAATTAACATTAACTTGGCTAAAATTAGCAAAAAAGTGATTCGGCTATTTTTAATTACTTAAGAACTGAAGTTTGACCTAAGTATAGCGTTACTTTTGGGAATTGGTATAATGCCAAATTCAGTTATTATTGGCTAATTACTTAAATCCTAAAAACCTTTACCTCTAAAGGTTTAAATTTTTTAATTATTATTTTATACCAGATCATGGATTTAGATAATGTTGCAAATTTTCACAGACAAAAATTTCAGGTGAATATTTCCAATAATCAGTTTGAAGTAATTTGTAACAGGCTAAAATTATATACAAAACTGAGATTTGATAAATGTTGAAGCTGTCTAAGCTATTACCAATTACTAATTACCAATTACTAACTTTATGAATGTCAAATTTTCACCTATTCAACAATTTCTAATTACATGGTTATTATTATTAGTAGCAGGATGGTTGACAATCGGGGCAATTAGTTATGTAGGTGAAATAGTTAGTATTCTAATTACAGCAGGATTAGTGGCATTTTTGTTAAACTATCCAGTATCTAAACTACAAAAAATTTTGCCCCGAAGTTTGGCAGCAGGTTTAGTATATTTAACGGCTGCTTTAATAATATTAGTTATCGGCCTAACTATTGTTCCACCAGTTCTTAACCAAGCTCGACAATTGTGGTTGAAATTTCCAGACTTATTAGAATCGGCCAGATGGCAATTAACAGAATTTCAAACCTGGAGTGAAAATAATAACTTACCCTTTGATTTCGGGATTTTACAACAGCAACTATCAGCAAAAGCTCAAGAAGAAATACAGGCGATCGCTACTACCAGTTTTGGTTTAGTCTTAGGCACAGTTAACTGGTTTTTCGACTTAATTTTAATTTTAGTAATCTCCTTTTATATGCTCTTAGATGGAGAAAGAGTTTGGAATAATCTGACAAGTATTATTGCTCCAAAAGTACGAGATGTATTTACAAAATCCCTAGAAGTTAATCTTCAAAGTTTTATCTCTGGGCAGTTGCTATTAGGGTTATTTATGGCAACTACTTTATCTTTTGCTTTTTGGTTTCTTGGTGTTCCCTATTTTCTACTATTTGCAGTCTTTATCGGGGTAATGGAATTAATTCCATTTATTGGCGCAACTTTGGGCATTGGCACTGTAGGCAGTATAGTAACATTTATTAATTGGTGGTTAGCTTTAAAAGTCTTAATCGTGGCGATCGCTCTCCAACAAATTAAAGATAATATAGTTGCCCCTAGAGTCATGGGTAATTTAACCGGACTTAGCCCAGTAATTATTTTTGCAGCGTTACTATTAGGTGGTAAAATAGGAGGGCTTTTGGGAGTAATATTAGCAATTCCGCTCACTGGAGTTTTAAAAAGTATTGTGGAAGTGGTTCTAAATCCAAAATTACCACCCCAAACAGGCTCTTTCTTTTATAATCCTATGGATGAAGAAAATGAAGTATCAGAAATAGAAATAAAACAATTAAATCAACAAGTTTCTCCCTAACTTATTACGCCTTATTTCTTCCTTTTTATCTCCTTCCTTATCCCTAAATTATTCCTTCTTTCTAACTTTTTAGGCTCGTAGTAGGGCTTTAGCCTTATTATACTTATAATCAATAATCATTCCAGTTAAGATTGAGGCACTTAACCTTGACATAATCCTTAAAAATCAGGGATTTATCCGTCTCATTTTTATTTTAAACTACTATAAGTATTAGGGCTAAAGCCCAACTAAGAACAAAAACCTTATTATTAGTAATTATCCGATAGGGTAACTCCCCTGGAGGGGACAAGCGATATTATTTTCTTACTTATTCCTTCTTACTTATTACTTCTTACTTCTTAAATATGAAATGGTGGAAAAATCTTAAAAAAAATCCTTTAGCAAGATTTGGTGCATTATTACTATTAATTTTTTATCTGGTAGTAATTGCTGCTGACTTTATTGCTCCATACGACCCCTACACATCTCAACCCAATGGTTCCCTACTACCACCTACTCAAATTTACTGGCAAAACCAAGCAGGTGAGTTTATTGGACCCCACGTTTATCCCACAACTCAAGGACCAGTAGATTTAGAAACTGGACTCCGCGAGTTAAACGTAGACTTGAGTAAACCATCTCTTCTGAATTTATTTGTCAAAGGAACACCCTATAAACTCTTGGGTATTTTGCCTTTGGATCGACATTTATTCGGAACCACAGGTGAAGGGAAATTTAACTTATTAGGTACTGACGAACAAGCGCGAGACCAATTTAGCCGTTTACTTTTTGGTGGTAGGATTAGTTTATTTATTGGTTTAGTAGGAATTACTATCTACTTTCCCCTGGGAATGATTATTGGTGGAATTTCTGGTTACTTTGGTGGTTGGATAGATAGTATTTTGATGCGTTTCGCTGAAGTATTAATGACAATTCCAGGTATTTATTTATTAGTGGCACTTGCTGCTGTATTACCTCCTGGTTTAACCAGTGCTCAAAGATTTCTCTTAATTGTGGTTATTACTTCATTTATTAGTTGGGCAGGGTTAGCTAGGGTCATTCGGGGACAAGTATTATCTATCAAAGAACGAGAATTTGTGCAAGCGGTAAGGGCGATGGGGGCAAATTCTTTTTATATTATTGTGCGTCATGTATTACCCCAAACAGCAACTTATGTAATTATTTCGGCAACTTTAGCTATTCCTAGTTTTATTATCTCAGAATCAGTTTTAAGTTTGATTGGTTTAGGTATTCAACAACCAGACCCCTCCTGGGGAAATATGTTATCTTTGGCCACGAATGCTTCTATTTTAGTGTTACAACCTTGGTTAGTATGGCCTCCAGCATTATTAATTATTCTAACTGTATTAGCTTTTAATTTATTAGGAGATGGGTTGCGAGATGCTCTAGATCCACGAAATTTACAACGCTAATTTACCAATGGATAATTGATAATTAATAATGGATAATTACTTCTGGTTAAAACCGTGAGGGAATTGAATATAAGGAAATATCCTAGAACTTTTTTTCCAAGAGAAAGGGGAGGCTAATAAAGCTGAATAATTAATAATTAGGGTTTGCTGAAAAAGTCTTTGAGTAGGGGTAGGAGTCAGGAGTCGTAGGGGCGATTTCCTCCGGAATGCTGCGCAAACGCGAATTGCCTGTACAGGATAAATGGGAATTTAGAGGAGGTCGTCGGAAAAATTCTCCCTTAATTTTTCTTTCCTAGTCAGCCTTTTATGCTAACTTTTTGAACCTTTTCGACCTAAAAGCTTGTACTTTTTCCAGACCTAAAAAGGCACTTATCTTTATCTGTCAATGCTTTTAGATTTAATCAGCAAGCCCTAATTATTCGGTAAAGTTGAAACTTCAAAAAAGAAGAGGAATGAATTTAGACTATGTTGACACTTTTACAAACATCAAACTCTTCAGCTATATACTCACTCCCTTGGCTTGAACAGGGAGGAATTTTAGGGATTGCAATAGTTTTAGGATTCTTTTTATATCTGTTAGTATTCTCGGTTCTAAAGTCTTTCTTTCGCCGTTCAAGCAATGAAATAGGTATTTTAACTATAAATAAATATTTTGCAAACTCCTCTACTAATACTTGTTGTCATAATTGCTCTAAAAGTATTAACTTACAGTTTAGGGGTGTTAGAAAATTTACCTTTCATT
>NZ_JAAHGB010000134.1:0-6693 GCF_010672695.1 Okeania sp. SIO1H4 | reverse complement strand
GTCGGGAGGTAGACAAACATCTTGATCGAAGCGGATCAACATTTATTTATGTAAGGGGGTGCTTTCCGCCCCACCCTGTGGAGGAGTGGGGAAACCAGCACCCCCTTACCAACCCCCTTATGGTTGTTGCAAAATTTAGATTTAATTTTCTTTAGTAAAAAATTCTAGATTTTATTTGAAACCAGAAACTTCTTCCTCATCATTTTTATTAGATACACCCCTTTGGATCTAGTTGGATCTAGAAAATATTTGAAAGAAATTTTAAATTAATCAGGAACCTATGGAAGAAGATTTAATCTACCACTTAAAATACTTGAATCCAAAATCTTAAGATACTAACTCTAAAATTAAAAATTTTAGTTTTTGCTTTGGGCCTGAAGATTTGTATTAGGTTCAATAGAGGCTTTATCAAATTCTTCTCGGTTAGGAAATATATCAAAAACTCGATCCATACTTGTTAACTCAAACAGAATTCTAACTTGTTCATTAATAGAACATACAACTAATTGACTTCCAGCAGCTCTAACAGTTTTGAGCGCTAAAACTAAAGCACCTAAGCCAGAGCTATCCATAAAAGTTACATCTTTAAAATCTATCAAAATAATATCTGCTCCAGCTTCAACTTGCTCACTAATTTCTTGGCGAAATTCAGTAGCCTTAGTGCCGTCTAAAATGCCATTAGGTTGAATATACTTAACCACAGTACTCATATTTTCTAGAAGCTATGACTCTAACTATTAACAAACCTAGCCTAGTATACCTCATTACTGAGATTAAGTCCAAGTATATTGATAAGTAACTCAAAAGTAATTACCATATAAGCTTTTCTGTTGTTTGATTTAATTGATAGGACTAACTTTGGCACGGAATAGTAGTTTACCTCCCTGTCGATAGCCAGTATAACGAACTTTTACCAGTTCTCCCTCTTGGGCAGACCCTTCCATTAGTTGATGTAACTGAGGGTCAAAAGGAACTTCTACTCCCACAGGAACGATAGATTCTACATTCCATTGTTGGATCAATTGCTCTACTGGACGTAACAAAGGTAATATCTTTGTTGCTGGTAAACGAGGATTTTGTTTAACCTTGTATACAACAGTGGGCCATTGTTGTAACCAAGATTCTAAAATTTGCAAGCTAGACTGCTGAAACTCCTGTGTTAAAAATTGTTTTTGTTGCTCAAAGTTTGCCTGGAGATTGCGATATTCTTGTTCTAATATTGATGTGGAAGTTGGTACTGATTTTTTGACAAGTTCGGGGGCAAAATTATCTAATAATTCTGTTAATGTTATTCCTAATGCTTGACTAATTTTGAGTAGAATATCTACTCGCATTTGTGACCCTAACCCACGTCGCAACCGAATAAGCTGCAATTCCGAAACCCCTGCTTTTTGACTTAATTCTTTAAAGCTAGAAATACTTGCTTTCTTCATCAGGTTTTGTAATTGGGAGGCATAGTTTATTGGAAAAGACTGATTCATTTCACCGGATATTAAAAGAAAAGAGTAGACTTTTGTGTCTGCTCTAGAATATATCACAATTACTCATTATCATTAGACATCTGGTGAAAAAGATATAGACTTTTTGTAAAAGTAGGGAACAGGGAATAGGGAACAGGGAACAGGAAAAATGTTTTTAGGAAAAAAACACGGAAAATGATTTTGTGAGTAACTTTTACAACCCTAGTTTTTAGTAAATAAAGGGTAAGTTTATTTTCTGGAGATGTCTATTAAGTAGGTCAGCATTAAAAATTATCCTGATGACAAAGCACGAAGTGTGGGGTAAAAGGAATAAAATAGTAGGGTGTTTGAGGGACTTTACTTTTCATTACATACTAATTTTTTTCACCTTCTTACTGACTAAAAAATTACCGAATAATTAAGGTTTAAAGCCTCTCATGAGTAAGGAGAAGCAGCGGTCGATCTTCGCAGCTTCCCGCAGGGTGGGATGGCGAAGAAACCTGCGCCATATCCAATCGACCAAGAGAAGAAAAAATTTTCATGATTAGTCAATCCTCTTCTTTTCAAGGAGAGGTAATAATTAATAATTAATAATTAATAATTAATAATTAATAATTAATTGTTGAATAGCATCTTACAGCGCTTTTCAAGTTGATGAACCACATCTTCACAAATAATACCTTGTAGGGAAGTTCCATGGAACGTCCCTACTGTGGTCTACCCAAATGAAAACCTCTGTAAGTATTGAACTTACTCAAGATGATTTTATGAAATATTTTGAGTGAGCACCATCGATTTTTTACAGCAATTTCAATTTAAATTCAGCAATATTCATTGTGATTGTATGCTAATTATGTTGATTTTTGAATTAATAAAACAAATTTATTTTGATTGTCAATGTGCTTCTAGGAACCACAAACGTTTATCAATAGTCCGAGAAACTTCGGTATACAAATCGGATGTATCTGCATCTCCTAATTTATATGTTTTATCTATTCCATATTGGACTAATTTTGCATAAGTTGCGAAGCGGTCTGCTAATGCTATTTAAATAATCTTTTCCATAAATGATTTGATCAGAATATTCTTCGTGAGTAAATAGACATCTCCTCCACGCATAGGCAGTAGGCAGCTTTGCTGTAGGCAGTAGGGAACCCACCCCTCGCCCCTCCCCCTCCCAGGAGGGGAAAGAATTGATAATTTATGTGTGATAATTGATTTGATTTTGGATTTTTACCAGATGTCTAATAGTTAAGAAAAAGATTTCCCTGTCTAGGGTTCATTATCAGTCTATGTCCTAACTAACTATTTCGCCTGTTATAGCTATTTATTTCTTGGCAAAGGTCGATAAACTTTGGTCTACTAATTAATTTGTTCATAATTAAATCATACTTATAGGGACTTTGATCTAAAAAGGGGTATGTTAATAGGTAATATCATGTCCGGTTGAATACTTATAAATAACGACGGAGGATGACCGAGTCAGGATGACCGAGTCAGGAGGGAATAAGAAGGGGTAGTGGTACATTGTAATGGTATAACCAGTGGGAGTATCTTGCTCCCGTTCTAATTATTTTTGTCACGGTATAGTCAGTGGGATCATTTTGCTCTCTTTCTAAGTGTTGCTTGTCTCCACCTACCATTACTATGCAGGATTACCGAAGAAGGAAGAGGAGAAGAAAATTTTTGATCACTAATTAAACGGACATGATATAAAAGTTGTTTGTTATATCTACAGAGTCTTGATGTGATTTTATCAAGTATCTCCCAATGAGGGGGGGAAAGGAAAAAAAGTGATAATTTATTTATCTACCTAAGAAGTATTTTTCTTGATGATAATTTTGCATTTATTGTATAGTTTCAACCATAAATAAAAAATATTTATTTGACTAATTCTTAAGTTTGAGAGTCGCTCAAAATAATTAAATTATAAGTTTTTTTCAATCTAGCTATTTTTAGCTACAATAGCTATAAAATAAACACTGTGGAGGTAAATAAAATTGCAGACTAAGATATATAAAAAATATTTCACTCACAAATTAATTCCGATTACAATATTGATAACAGCTTTACTGCTAGGATTATATAAAAGACCAGCAGAAGCTTTAGAAGAATCTAATAGATTGCTCAAAATAGGAGTCATACAACGATTTGGTACTAAAACTACAGATAAAATCACCCTGAGAGCTACTCCTGGAGATAAATTAACTTTAAGCTTTAAAACTCCAGTAGGAAAAGAAACTCTTACTACTGAAAAAGTTGAGTTGAAAATTAAGATGAGACCGCAAGAAAAAGCATTATTAAAAGAGCGGTTAATTCTCAGTAGTCACCGCAGTTATGAAAATGCTGAAGAAGATGCTCAATTATGGAAAAATAAGGGAATAGAAGTAGAAGTAACCCAACCCGGAAGATGGAAAGTTTGGGCAAAAAGAGAAGTTTATAAAACTCCTTTATTGCGACGCTGGTTACTAGAAAGTCTACAAGCTAATAGTAATACAAATGTATATCTCGATTTGGAAGTTCTCAAACAAAGACCCACAGCTTACTGGGAAATGAATGGCTATACTTATCATCGCCATGAATTAGATATTACAGCAGGAAAAGATATAATTCTCGTTAATAATCAATTTAACCAAGATACAGCAATACCAGAAGAACGACGTTATGCTGGCTCACTCAAATTACAACCGAATGCTTATGGAAGCTACACATTAGTAAATAATATCCCAATAGAAACTTATATTCGGGGAGTAGTACCCCACGAATTAGGAGCTTGGCCACCAAAAGCATCCCTAGAAGCTCAGGCAATTTTAGCTAGAACTTATGCACTACGGAATTTACATAGGTTTGTAGCAGATAATTATGAGTTGTGTGCCAATACTCACTGTCAAGTCTACAAAGGATTAGATGTATACCCAGAAACAGATGAAGCGGTAGCAGCAACTAGAGGAAAAGTCCTGACCTATGAGGATGAGTTGATAGATGCTGTTTATTTTGCTGTTAGTGGTGGTGTGACAGCAGATTTTAACGACTTGTGGAATGGCACTGAACGTCCCTATTTACGACCCGTAGTTGATTCAGCTAATAATATCTGGGATTTATCTACAAATAGTTTAGCTGATGAACAAAATTTCCGTAAGTTTATGAGTCTTCAAACAGGATTTAATGAAGAAGGTTGGATAGAGTTTCGTTGGCGCGAGGTAGTTAGTTTACCTGGTATAGTTAGCTATTTAAAGAGTTATTTTCGAGAGAAAAAAAGTCCTTTTGCTCAAATTGAAACTGTAAAAAATGTGGAGGTGACAGAGCGATCGCTAGCTGGTCGTGTTCTGAAAATGACTGTGGAAACTGATAAAGGAATTATAGACTTAAATAAGGACGAAGTACAAAATGCCTTTTGGGTGCCTTGGAGTACACTCTTTTATTTAGACCCTATATACAAACCCGATAAAACTTTATGGGGCTATAGTTTTGTTGGAGGGGGATTTGGACATGGGGTAGGTTTCTCTCAGAAAGGGTCTATTAAGTTAGCTGAGTTAGGTTGGAGTAGCGATCGTATTCTCAGTTTTTATTTTCCTGGAACAGAGATCCAACCTCTCAGCGAGTCCGTCACTTTTGGACAAAAATAATAGTAGCGATCTATCCTCAAGCTGAAAAAGCGAAATTACTCTGTGCTCATCTGAATACTGATCACATTGCTTCACTCTACAAGGCTTTTCCTGGGCTTGAGGCACACCGTCTACCTTGAAGATCAGAAATTGATCACGCCACCTCGTAACTGGAATTTAGACCAGGGCAAACGCATCTTATTTTGCCGTTCCCTATATGTAGTGTTTGTTTGATTTTATAGACACTATATGTTGAAAGTCTATTGTCAACAAGCGCAATAAAACCCGGTTTATTGATAATTACCCCTAGTTTATTGACGAGATGCGTTTGCCCTGGAATTTAGACCAGGGCAAACGCATCTTATTTTGCCGTTCCCTATATGTAGTGTTTGTTTGATTTTATAGACACTATATGTCGAAATTCTATTGTCAACAAGCGCAATAAAACCCGGTTTATTGATAATTACCCCTAGTTTATTGACGAGATGCGTTTGCCCTGATGCAAAAAATTTAGACTATCAACAGATATGAAAAACAAATGTTGAGATTAATTAAGCTGATTTCGTCTTTTTTGTGTTTTTTTTTCTGGCTTTCAAACTTACCTTTTCCTTTTTTCACTATTGGGTATCGTTTTCTTTTGTTACGAATTTGACCTTTTTTCGAGCCTGGAGATTTTCCACGGGGTTGGGGTGAAAGTGCTGGTGTTCCCACAACTGCAATAACTGCTCCAAACCCCTGAGCTGTCCTTCCAGGAGTTAAATTACTCTGTGCTTTTTGCCAAGGTAGAGGATGGTCTTCCATCATCCCACGAGCTAACCATAACTCCCAAGTGACCATGGGCATCAAATCACTCCATCGATCACATTGCTCTTTAGTGCCCAAGTTAGGTAAAGTCCAATGTAATCTTTGCTTAGAAAAACGATACCAATGTTCAATTGTCAAGCGACGTAGATATAAGTCAACTATTTCTATCAAGTTGGGTATTTGTTCTCCATGCCAACCTAACCATAGTGGTTTACTTTTGGGTGAATCTAATTGTTGAACTCGAATTACAGACAACTTTTGATGGGCAAGTTGTCTAAAATGTAATTGATGCCAAGCTATGATCTGAAGCTTTCCTAGTTTGGAATGTTCCACTTCCACCTTCAGGTCTTCTTTTAGCGCTCGCCTGATGATCTGTGATGATAACTTCTTGCCTATGAAGCTAATACACCATTTTAGGTGTTGGTAAATCAAGAGATGAAACTTTCAGACTAATCCCCTTCTGACTCACTCTAAATTTTTAACCAGAGTAAGTAATGGGTATCACCCCTGCTAGAAAATCATCTTACTAATTACCAACGCCCCATTTTAAGCTTGACGCGCCAGTAGTTATGGCGATTGGAGAATTTTTTTATATCCAATTAAACGGATTTGATATAATAGCGTAACATTGAAAAAAAACACCCCCCAATATTCAATATTGGAGGGTGTCTATATTAGCTAACTAAAGCTAACTCAAAAATTAACCATTGATAGAAGGAGCTTCTACAGCAGCCAAATCTAGAGGGAAGTTGTGAGCATTACGCTCGTGCATTACTTCCATTCCTAAGTTAGCCCGGTTAATGATGTCTGCCCAAGTATTTACC
>NZ_JAAHGB010000133.1:0-7341 GCF_010672695.1 Okeania sp. SIO1H4 | reverse complement strand
AAGGAAGAAGGAAGAAGGAAGAAGAAAGAGGGAAGAGGGAAGAAGGCTACCCTCGCAAGAAAAAACCATCATTTCCTGTAGATATTCACCCTTGGGTTTACACAAACGATATAAACGGACATGATATGAAAAAATATTCTGGAGCTGAGTTTAGAGGCAGGAGGCAAGAGGTATTTACAGCAAATATTTGTCTCAATGTTATAATACTCTAGTTCATTATACAGTTTATTATATAAGGTAATTTGTAAGCATTCAGCTATTAGCAGTCAGCTCTCAGCAATAAAAATGAATGAAGTAAGTACTAGTTTAACTTATATCATGTTCGGATGATCACTGATAATAAAACCAGAATCATTACAGTAGATGTATTCAAAGTTGATGGCCAAAAAGATGGCGATATAGCTGCCGCACTTGCTCCGCCAACGCCAACTACCTTTATGTTCAAGCGATCGCTTATAATTGAATAGCCCTAGTTTGAGGCCACCAATGGAAGCAAGTTAGTCCTTGTATTAAATCATGCTGTTTCATTAGTTGTTGGCACCGAAAGACTAATAGTTCTTCAAGTTCATCTCAAGAAAGGGGAGAGCTATTGGCCACAACTTCATTAGTTAAAGGCCACAAACGTTCTGCTGGTTGTAGTTCTGGTGACTTGGCAGGTAAATAGATGAAATCCAAACCCTCTGGTATCTTCAAGCTGTGACTGGTATGCCAACCGGCTTGATCGATGACCAGCAGAACTCTTTGATTCTTTCCCAGACAATATTCACTGGCAAAATCATCTCAAACTTGATTCAATATTTTTGTGTTGACATGGGGTAGAATCCACTCTTTTAGTCTCTCCTGCCAATCGGGTGTACAAACCCATACAACCACATCCACAATGAGCTGTTGCCTGCGCACAGCGCTATACCTGCTTTCCGGTCAGTTCATATCATGTCCGTTTATATCGTTTGTGTAAACCCAAGGGTGAATATCTACAGGAAATGATGGTTTTTTCTTGCGAGGGTAGCCTTCTTTCCTCTTCCCTCTTTCTTCTTCCTTCTTCCTTCTTCCTTCTTCCTTACCTTTGCTATACAAGACCGATGCTACCGGACATGATATCACTTAACCAATCGGCTACTTGACGACCGTTCCACAATCCACCATCTGGTGATTTTTCACAGAGAACTTGCCACAGTTGGGCTTGCTGTAAATCTGTTAATATTGCCTCCTGCCCTTGGTTGTGATGTTGCCCGTCTCCCAAACTTTTTGTGCCCCATTTGTTGTAGCGTTTGACTAACTGATAAATCCAAGTTCTACTGTCACCAGTGACATGGGCCACTTATCATGGTGTTTTTCCTGTCACTAATAACCAAATTATTTGGTAATGGGTACGTTCGGTGACATTTGTCGCCTGGCGATCATGAACCAGTAACTCTTGAGCACTTAGGTAGTTGGCGTTGGCGGAGCAAGTGCGGCAGCTATATCGCCATCCTTTTGGCTATCAACTTTGAATACCTCTACTGTAATGATTTTGGCTTTATTATAAGTGATCATCCGAACATGATATTAATTCGATATAAAAAAATTTTCATCTTCACGAGCGCCATTGCCAAATATTTCTAGAACTCCCCATCCCCATCTCCCACATCACACCCAAGATACTCAAAAGTTACTTTTGCTTTGCCCGTAGCGCTATATTGCTGCACTCAAAAGCAGATGAATCTAGTTGTTAGATTCACCTGCTTTCAAGATTAATAATTCTGACTAATATAAAGTTTGAGTTAGAACTTAGAACAGAGGGTAGTGGTGTAGAAGTAGTGATATCCAAAACAAAGTCAAGTAGTCAAGGGAATATGATTTATTAAAAACTAAGAATTTAAGGTACTTTCTGTTAAGAGTTAAGTGTTCCTTATTCCCTACCTTGCTCCCTAAATCACTTGATTTAGAGGATTACCCGACCAGATCAACATGACTGTTAAGATTAAAGCCAGATTCATTTTCGAGAATAGCAATAACTTTGTCACCATTAGCTAACAATTGACCTTGTTCATTAAAGCTCAAATCACTCAGACTACTAAAACCATAGTGAAACCTATTAATACGAATTCGATCTCCTTCAGAAGCAGTGAAGTCAAGAATCTTGTCAACACCACTAAAGGCATCAAAACGCTCAATGAAAGCAAATATATCAGCACCACCACCACCAATTAAAACATCACTATCTTCAAAGCCTTGCAGAAGGTCGTTACCATCTCCTCCTAGGAGCAGATCGTCCTGCCACCCACCTCGGAGAGTATCGTTGCCTCCACCGCTATACAGGTAATCATTACCACCAAGACCTCGCATTAATTGATTGCCGGAGTTGCCGATGAGAACATCATCACTACCTTCTGAACCGTCATTGTCTGTTTGTGAACCCAAAATCTCAATTTGTTTTAAGGCATCTCCTACTTGATTTTTAGAGATATTTTCTAGAATGGCAAGATCCCGATCGCCAAGAGTAATAGTGAGAGCATTATTAGTTTCTGAATGGGTAAAGTTTAAGCCTAAGGAAGGATCGGAGTTATCACTAATAGCATCCAAATTCTTTTTCCATATCTCAATCTTATCTCCTTCAGCAGGAGTGAAGTCCAGGATGCGGTCGGGAGAAAAGTTGGTTCCATATTGATTGAGACTAAAAGTATCAGCACCAGTACCACCAATTGCAGTGTCACCTTGTTGAGAGGTAATGATGCTATCGCCACCATCTCCTCCTAGTACAACATCCCTACCTCCAAATAATGCGATGTTATCGTTGCCTGCATGACCATTGACAAGGAAAGTTTTGGACATATTTTGGCTTGAAAACTGACTCCTAAGTCCTGCCTAATCATTTATAACTATTTAACCGGACATCATATAACAATGAAAAGACGAAATGTACTGCGTTTAGGAACATTAGCAGCATTGGGATGGAGTGCAACTTACGCACTCAAAGCCTGTAGTCGGTTTTCCTCTTCTTCATCTGTTAAATTATCCCTTGAAGAGACTCGCGGTTTAGAATCAGCAAGCGTCATCGGAACCGATGCTTACCACTTTCTCAAAGATGTAGGTAAAACATTTTCCGGCATGACTATACGATTGATTACAGAAGATGTACCCAGTGCCCAAGTTGCTTGGAAATTAGTTCAAGAAGAATTTATTCCCCTAACAGGAATCAAAGTGCAATGGGAGCTATTACCCCTCGAACGTGTCTTGGGACGGATCGAGCAAGACATTGCCAGAGAAACCGGAATCTATGACATCATGTATTGCGATCGAGATTGGGTCGGTCGTTTTGCTAATATTGCGGTCAAACCCAGATATTTGCTAGAGAACACTGACTTACAATATCCCAACTACAATTTTGAGGATTTTTTCCCTTCTTTGGTTGCTAATATGTCTTCCTATAAAGGACAGTTGGTAGCAATCCCCTATGACATCCCCATCTTTATCATGTTCTACCGCCAAGATATTTTTGAAGAATTGGGGTTGTCCGTCCCGACAACAATGACAGAATATTTAGCAACAGCGCAAATTATTAACGAAGCAAAAAAACCTCAAGTTTATGGAACAGCAGGACAGTGGAAGGTAGGGCATAACAGCTTGCTTTGCAATATGACCGCTTGGCTATGGTCTCATGGGGGGTCGTTTTATCATGGGGATGGAACGCCAGCTATTAACGACGAGCGGGCGATCGCGGGAATGGAATATTTACTAGCTCAACGACAATATGCTCCTCCCGAAGCATTAACCTGGGATTGGTATGGGGAAGCAGAAGCCTTTCGCCAAGGTCGGGTAGCTATGTTAATCTCTTGGGCAGAGTGGTTTCCATGGTTTGAAGCATCGCCGATGTCTCAAGTGTCAGGACGAGTCGCAACTGTCCGATGTCCCCAAGAAATTGCCCTGCGTTCTTACCGCGAATGTGCTTTTGGGGAAGTTCCGGGCATCAGCCATTGTGGAGGCAGCAGTTTGTTACTATCTCGTTATAGCAAGCAACAAGAAGCAGCATGGGTGTTTCTGCAATGGCTCACAAGCGCAGACACGATGACCAGGGTAGCAATATTGAGCAACACCAACGGCGTTCGTCGCAGCACCTATAGAGATCCTCGATTGAGAGTTGGGTTTGGAGCGCAACCAAATGTTGTTAAGTATTTCGATGTGACTCTAGATGCTATTGAAAGTCGTATGGGAGTGGAACCCCACCTTCCTAATTGGATCGAACTTGGTTTCAATCGCTTTCCTGTGGAACTTGGAAAATTAATGACTAATCAACAGAGCATTAAAACTACTTTGGACAATATGGCGCAAGCAGCCGCCCAAGTAGCACAAACCCTATAATAGACTTATTGCAAAAGTTTTAATTAAATCAATGTAAGACATGAAATAAACAATTTTCTCCCCCCTATTCCCTATTCCCTATTCCCTATTCCCTGACTAATGAAACTTATCCCTCGAAATATTCGTCCTCTAAAATACTTCTTCAAGAATTACAGCTTACGCTATCAACTGTTAGGCTTATTTTGCTTCATTTCTCTAACTCCTCTTGCCGGCTTTGTTTGGTGGAATCACCAAACCACACGAAGGGCTTTGATTAAATCGGCTAATCAATCCCTGAATGCTGCTGCTTCTCAAACTGTAGCAAACATTGATGCGTTCGTTAGTGCCAATTTAATGGCAATTGTTACCGAAGCGCAACAAGAAACCCTTGCCTCCTATTTGAAAACTGCACCAAGCACTTCTCCTGCCCTAAAAGAACAAGTCCTCAACACCCTAAATACCTTGATTGCCAAAGATAAAATATTTTTAGTGTCTTCGGCTATTCTTGATACCAATGGGCAGAATCTGCTTGATACCCACTTTCCTCAGATCGGACAAGATGAGTCAGAGCGCGACTACTTCCAAGTTACTCTAGTAACAGGAGAACCTTTTGTATCCAACGTAGAATTTTCTGAACTTGATGGCAAGCCTTACTTGTACTTCAGTCAGTCAGTCCGCGATCGCGAAACTGGAAAAGTCGTTGGAGTGTTACGCAGTCAGTACAGCGCAACCAAACTCCAACATATCGTGTTGGAAAATAATAATTTAGCTGGTTCTTTTTCCTTTCCCATTCTGCTCGACGATAAAAATTTACGCTTGGCACAAGGATATAGAGATGATGGCAACCTACCGGAAGAACTTCTATTCCAATTTCTCGCTCCTCCAGAAGCTGACACGATTCAGGAGTTACAGGCAATTTATCGCTTGCCCCCTTCCATCCCTAACGCAACTAAACTTACCAAATTTGATGAATTTGCTGCGAATTTTAGCCCCGAGCGCCCCTACTTTGATACTATTCTTTCTGAAGAAAAGAAAGTAAAATATGCTGGAGCGCTAGAAGCTACCCAAACCATATCTTGGAAGGTCGCTTATTTGCGACCGAAATCTGTTTTTCTCCAACCCATCAAAATTCAAACCCGAAATAACCTCCTCCTTGCTTTTGGAACGACAATTGCTGCAATTGGCGTGGGATTTGGCATGGCACATGTTATTTCTTCTCCCATTGGCAGCTTGACAATGATTGCCAGGCAAGTTGCCGATGGTAATTTAAACGCTCGTGCAGACATCGGATATGGCAATGAAATTGGCGAATTGGCTCGTACTTTTAATACCATGACCCACCAACTTAAGGAGTCTATCGAGTTACTGGAACAACGAGTACAAGAGCGAACAGCTGAACTAGAAGAGCGAACTGTCGAGCTTAGATGTGCCAAAGAAAAAGCAGAAGTGGCTAACCAAGCTAAGAGCGAATTCCTTGCCAATATGAGTCACGAGTTACGCACCCCCCTCAATGGCATTCTCGGTTATGCCCAGGTATTGAAGCGATCGCCCGCTTTACCCGAAAAAGAAAAAGAGCAAGTCGAAATTATGCACAAATGTGGCAACCATTTGCTGGGCATGATTAATGACATCTTAGATTTAGCCAAGATTGAAGCGGGCAAGCTCGACTTGATTCCAAAATCAGTTCATCTAGCCTCCTGTTTACAGGGGGTTGTGGAAGCCTGCCGAGTTCGTGCAGCCCAAAAAGGTTTGGAGTTTGTCTATCAGGTTGAATCAGGGTTACCCGAGGGCGTTGAAGTGGATGAACAGCGACTGCGCCAGGTGTTATTCAACTTGTTAGGCAATGCCATTAAATTTACTAACCACGGCACCGTGACCTTGCAAGTATGGGCTGCTGTAGCCCTCAATTCAGATCGTCATCGCCTGAGATTTGTGGTGAGTGACACTGGAGTAGGCATTGCCCCAGAATATCTCAAACGGCTGTTTGAGGCTTTTATGCAAGTAGGCGATCGCCAAAAGCAGTCGGAAGGTACAGGGTTAGGCTTGGCCATCAGTCATCGGATTGTGCAATTGATGGGGTCAGATATTAAAGTACAAAGTGAAGTTGGTAAAGGCAGTCAATTTAGCTTTGAGATCGTTGTGCCCTTAGCCGCTGAGTGGGAGATGCCCCCAACCAACCTGCACAACCACACCATTGTTGGCTACACCGGAGAGAGACAGCGACTGTTGTTAGTAGATGATCGTTGGGAAAATCGCAGCGTTTTAGTGAATCTGTTGGGTCCTATTGGCTTTGAAATGGTCGAAGCGGAGGATGGTCAACAAGCACTGGAAAAGCTGCAAGAGCAGCCCTTTGATTTAGTGATTACGGATTTGGCTATGCCAGTGATGGATGGGTTTGAACTACTACGGCAGGCGCAGCAGTGCCCAAACTTGCAAGCTCAAAAAATTATTGTCTCTTCTGCTTATGTATCGAAGCCAGACCAAGAACTGGCCTTGAAGGCCGGAGCGAATCTCTTCCTACCCAAACCCATTAATGCGGAAAAACTGTTCCAGCTTTTAGCGGAGGAGCTAGACCTAGAGTGGGAATATGCTGGGGATGATCTGGTGGAGGGAACCACCTCTGAGGTAGAGGTAGGGATAACAATACCACCTATAGAACAACTGCGAGCAGTGTATGAAGCTGCAGAGGCAGGAGACTTTCGTCGCATTCGCCGACAGTTGGAAGGGTTAATGGCAGAGGAAGCAGAATATGAAGCATTTGTGTCACCGCTGTTGGCACTAGCAAAAAAGCTCAAAACCAACGAGATTAAGACAATACTAGCTCAGTATGTGTAGACGAAATAGCTGACGTAGCCATGATAGATAGCGCTATAGTGACTGAAATCCATTTCCATATCGAGGATGGGAAGATCTCAAACAAATGACCCGATCGGTTACGTGTTCCTCCACCTCAACATGGGGAGTCTGACCCACTCGAACAAGAAAATTGGAAAAAAAACTGGATTTAAAAGTTAAATTTCT
>NZ_JAAHGB010000132.1:0-7955 GCF_010672695.1 Okeania sp. SIO1H4 | reverse complement strand
ATGGTTAGTAGTTTTGCTCTAGCCCTAAATTAATGTTAGGATATTCCCTCTATTTTCTTTTTATACAGTAATGCTGCGCAAATAGTCTAAACTTATTGTACTAACTAAAAAAACGTACTGCTATATTAAGTATTTGAGGAGCCAAAGCCCAACTACTTGTCCTGACCAAAAAACATACTGCTATGTTAAGTATTTGGTAAGCATTCAGCCGTCAACTATTGCTTTTAATTTTAGATAAAAGCTTTACTAATTGAGTCAGAATTTATACTTACTATAAAAGCTGCCTGAAACAGTCTATATTCATTAAAATCCTCTTTTTTTTGCTGAAATATGACTGCTAATAGCTGAATGCTTAAAGTATTTGAGGGGCTAAAGCCCAACTACAAACAATTTTTGTTGGGTTTCCTACGTCTACCCAACCTACGCTTATTGTTTCCTTTAAATACTACGAATTAAAATTAGGATAAAACAAAATGAATCCCATCTATCAAGACTTAAAAGAAAAACATATTTTAATCACTGGTGGTAGTAATGGAATTGGCGAAGCTTTAACTAAAACATTTGCCGAACAAGCAGCAGAAGTTACAATTTTAGATAAAGATTATGAAAGAGGTTTAAAAGTAGCTGAAGAATGCCAACAATATCATTGTAAAGTCAACGTCTATGGAATAGATTTAACTGATAGTGAAGCTTTAACAGAAACTTTAGCTAAAGTTAAAAAAGACAAACCAGTAGTAAATGTTTTAATTAACAATGCTGGTTACGACCCCCGATGTAATTTGCTAGAAATGTCAGCACAACAATGGAATGATTTATTTCAATTAAATGTTGTACATTATTTTATTACCTGTCGAGAATTATTACCAGAAATGATTAATGCTGGTGGCGGTAGTATTATTATGACAAGTTCTCACCTAGTTTGGATTGCCAAACCAGATATGGTTGCTTACAATGCTACAAAAGCAGCAATAGTAGGTATGGTTCGGACTTTAGCAGAAGCAGTAGGCAAACACCATATTCGGGTAAATTCTGTAGCACCAGGTTGGATAATGACAGAAAGGCAACTCCAACAGTGGGTGACACCAGAAGCAAAACATAAAACTGTACATGAGTTACAATCAATTCCCATAGAATTAACACCCCAAGAATTAGTCGGAACATATTTATTTCTCGCTTCCGATACATCCAGAGCAATAACTCGTCAGACCATAGTTGTAGATGCAGGGTATGCACAGACTTAATACACAAGTCAAAAGTCAAAAGTCAAAAGTAAGAATCTGACCAGGTTCAGTTATTCTTCAGTTTTGGCTTTGTTGCATGAAAGTCGCGTTCTTAACATCCATTCCGCACCTATATTGCTCTGTTTCGCAATTATTAATGTTCTATTGATCTATTGTCCAATAGTTATTGCTCTGCACAGAAAGCGATCGCTATACACAAGTCAAAAGTCAAAAGTCAAAAGTTAAAAGTAAGAATCTGACCAGGTTCAGTTATTCTTCAGTTTTGGCTTTGTTGCATGAAAGTCGCGTTCTTAACATCCATTCCGCACCTATATTGCTCTGTTTCGCAATTATTGATGTTCTATTGATCTATTGTCCAATAGTTATTTGTCTGTCTATCAAACCTCAAAGCTTTTACCTGTAAAAGTTTCAGCGTTTTTTTGTTAAGCATTGATGTTCTATTGATCTATTGTCCAATAGTTACAGCAGTTTCCGCGCGTTATCAAGTACATATGCGGAGCAAGTGCGACAGCTATATACTTTCATGCAACAAAGCCTTATTTAATTATTAATTATTAATTATTCGGTAAATATATCTATAGCGCTACCCATTAAGGTTAGGATATGAATAGAAGCTGAAACCCTTTTTTATTCCCCTGTTGCCTGTTGCCTGTTGCCTGTTGCCTTGCGCGTAACGCTAAAGCGCAACTACAAACAAAGACTATGTCTCAAAAATCAACTATGGGTATTAACAAAACTTTATTAATTATGGCAATGGTCGGTGGAGCTGCAGTTGCCAACTTATATTACAATCAACCCCTATTAGCAATAATTGCCGAAAGCTTCCATGCTCCCACTCAGCAAGTTGGGTTAATTCCCATGATGACACAAATAGGTTATGCCTTGGGATTACTGCTATTTGTGCCCTTGGGCGATATCATAGAACGACGACGCTTAATTGTGACAATGCTGATAGCAACTGCTCTAGTTTTACTAACAGCAGCTATCTCTCCTAATATTAGTTGGTTAATTGTTGCAAGTTTACTTATTGGTATGACTACAATAGTGCCCCAACTTGTTGTACCGTTTGCTGCTTTTTTAGTAGAACCGGGAAAACGTGGCAAAGCTGTCGGAACTGTGATGAGTGGTTTATTCATTGGGATTGTTTTAGCTAGAATGACTAGCGGATTCGTCGGAGCAAATTTTGGTTGGCGAGCAATATATTTCTTTGCTAGTGGGTTGATGATATTAATAGCAGTAGTATCAATATTTGTACTGCCAAAAGCAAAACCTTCTGTCACTCTCTCATACCCTAAATTAATTCTTTCTTTGGGGCAAATAATTCGAGAACAATTATTATTGCGACAAGTAGCTTTAATTGGGGCAATGTCTTTTGCTGCTAATAGTATTTTCTGGAGTACAATGGCATTTTTCCTGAAAGCGCCACCCCTAAACTACAGTAGTAAAGTAGCAGGAATGTTTGGTTTGGTTGGTATTGTTGGAGCTATAACAGCGATAATTGCTGGTCGAATGGCAGATCGAAAAAATCCTAGATTGATTTCTATGTTAGGTGTTGTGATTTCTAGTTCATCATTTTTAGTATTTTCTTTAGCAAGATATGAATTATGGGGTTTAATTTTGGGAGTGATGTTGTTAGATTTGGGAGTACAAACAACTCAAATCTCTAACCAAGCACAAATTTATAGTTTGCCTGCCAAAATACATAGTCGTCTGAATACAGTTTATATGGTTTCCTATTTTGTAGGAGGAGCTATGGGTTCTTACTGTGGTAACTATGCTTGGAGTAATTGGCAATGGAACGGAGTTTGTGGCGTTGCTTTATTTGTTCTCGTTTCAGCTTTGAGTATTTTATACTTTACAATTTTCTGGAAAAAACCAAAGCAACAACTTTTGAGTCTTAGATCGACAAGATGAAATTTTTGTGCAACCCCCTATAGCTCCAGTAGTGGATTGTTTGATCTTAAATGGTGCATTAGGGAGTAGGGGAGTAGGGGAGTGGGGGAGTAGGGGAGAAAAATTGCTGTTGGGTTTATCCTGCGGATAAGCTCCGAAGATCGCACTTCCTCAACCTAACCTACGCCTATTGCACCATTTTAGATGTGTCGCTCCAGTAGCTTTCGTAGTTGTGCTAAAGCACTCCAAATATCTCTAGCAGCGCTAAAGCGCAACTACAAACTCAGACTTTTTTATAATTATTGCAACCAACTTTACCGAAAAAAGGAGAGGTAATTCTAAATTCTAAATTCTAAATTCTAAATTCTTGAAATCCTATCCGTTTTAAAGGAGAAGTAATATCATGTCCGCTGGTATCGTTTGTGTAAAATCAAGGGTGAATATCTACAGGAAATTTACGTTTTTTCAAGCTTTTAAGCCTTCTTCCCTCTTCCCTCTTCCTTCTTCCTTACTTCACTATACAATACCGATGCTACCGGACATGATATAATTCTAAATTCTAAATTCTAAATTCTTAAAACCTACACTTTTACACAACAAAATAAATAGGAATTTTAACTATGCGTGCTATACGTGCCATTCGCTTTTATAATTTTGGCTCTCCGACGACTCAACTCAAACTTGAAGAACTTCCCACTCCTGTTTTGCAACCAGGTGAAGTGTTGGTTGAAGTTCATGCAGCATCTATTAATCCCAGTGACGTGAAAAATATTTTGGGAGTTATGGAAAATACTACTCTTCCACGCACACCCGGTAGAGATTTTGCTGGAGTTGTCGTCGCAGGTGAGCCAAATCTAATTGGTACTGAAGTTTGGGGAACAGGAGGCGATATTGGATTTATCCGCGATGGTTCCCACGCTTCTCATTTGGTATTACCTGTAGCAGCAATACAACCCAAACCTCAAAATATATCCATGATACAAGCAGCAACTATCGGAGTTAGATATATTACCGCTTGGTTATCTTTGATTGAAGCAGCAAATTTACAACCAGGAGAAACTGTTTTGGTAGTGGGAGGAACAGGTGGGGTTGGCAAAGCTGCAATTCAAATAGCAAAATGGAAGGGAGCTAAAGTTTTAGGTACAGTGCGACGGGAATCAGATTATTCAATAGTTGAAACATCTGGTGTTGATATCGTTATTAATTTGGCAACGGAAAATCTTAATTCTGCTGTTTTAGCTGCTACTGGAGGTAAAGGTGTGGATGTTGTATTGGATACAGTGGGGGGTTCTATGTTGGAAAATAGTATGTTGACCCTCAGTCCTAGAGGTCGTTTGGTCGCTATTAGCGCTCCACCAAAAGAAGCGAAAATTTGTTTTGACCTCCGGGATTTTTATCACCGGGAGTTGCGCTTGTTTGGGGTAGATAGTCGAGCTTTTGACGTAACTCAATGTGGGGAAATTTTGGCAGAACTCAATCCCTTGTTTGAAACAAATGCTATTTTACCACCAGAAGCGATCGTTACTTACCCACTTAGGGGAGGAATAATTGCCTACGAACAAGTACACAATAGAACTAATGTTTCTCAGCTAGTTTTAACTACTAATATGTAGTAATATCATGTCCGGATAATTAGTAGACATCTCCAGAAAAGAGGCAGTAGGCAGTAGGGGGAAAGAATTGATAATTTCTGTATGATAATTGATTTGATTTTTGATTATTGGAGATGTCTAGTGATGAAAAAACTTTCTCCTTTTTTTTCCTTCTTCTTCCCTCTTTTTTTCTCCTGACTCCTGAGTTCCCCTCCTGGGAGGGGGAGGGGCGAGGGGTGGGTTGACTCCTGACTCCTCCGTCGTTAAATTTTTATACCTCCGAGACTCGAAAACTGTTGTAAGATGAGACAGTTTATTGATTAATCAAGGAAAAGTGTCTCAAAGCACAAAAAATTCTATCAAAATTTACCAAGATTCTAATTTTCAGATTATTATTGGAATCACTTTAATCGCACTTTTAGGCAGTGGTGCTATAAGTCCTATTCTACCTTCAGTAGCTGAAGATTTGAATGTTTCTCCCGAACATATTGGTTGGGTAATCTCAGCATTTGTTATTCCTATTACTATTGGTAGTCCAATCTTTGGAATATTAGCTGACCGTTATGGCAAAAAGCAAATTTTGATACCTGCTTTACTCTTATTTGCAATTGGTGGAACCATTTGTTCATTAGCTCCCAATTTTCAGACCTTAATAGAGTTTCGTTTTGTACAAGGAATTGGTGCAGCACCACTAGAATCATTAGTTTTAACATTAATTAGTGACTTTTATCGCGGCAAATTACTGACAGTAGCGATGGCTTTTAATGCCATGAATATCGGTCTTGCTTTAACTATTTATCCTTTAGTTAGTGGTGGGTTAACTACCTGGGGATGGCGCTATCCTTTCTTATTATCTTTGATGGCTATTCCCTTAAGTTTTTGGGTTTTATTTTATTTAAAAATTCCGGCAAGACCTAAGCAAAAATCATTTAACTTAAAAAAATATTTGAGAAACATTTGGCAAAGTATTAATAATTATCAAGTAGGGGGTTTGTTAATAGTAATTGTTTCTATTTTTATTCTCTCATTTGGTTCTTGTTTAACCTATATTCCTTTATTTGCAGATCGCCAGTTAGGAGCAACTCATATTGTAATCGGAATTATTTTAGCAAGCAGAGCTCTTGCCTTTGCATTTGTTTCATCTCAATTAGGGCTATTTGCCAAGTCCTTATCTGAAGTTACTCTAATCAAAGTTGCATTTGTTATTTATTGTATTGCTTTTATAATTATTCCAACAGTTAATAATATTTGGCTGCTATTTATACCTTCCATTTTATCTGGTTTTGCTCATGCTATGATATTTTCCTCAACTCAGTCTTTATTAGGACAATTATCTCCTGAAGAATATCGAGCAGGTTTTATGGCAGTTAATGTAACAGCTTTATCTTTGGGGCAAGCTTCAGGTCCAATTTTAGCAGGAACTATGTTTACTATTTGGGGAATGTCGGGGGTCTTTTATAGCAGCGCAATTTTTTGTTTGGTTATTCTTTTTCTGATTAGTTACTTGCTGATAAATACTGCTTCATAAAACCGATATAAAACGTCATAATTAGTGACATTTTAATGTTTACTTCCTGCTTCCACCGGAACTGTCGGCAGCACTCCGTACACAGGCACCCACGGTCAAGCCGACCGCATTTCTTGAGTGTGTCTTACATTCCAAGGTTTCCTCAGAATTACACACTCGCTTTCTTAAATTAATTGAGGCATTCAAGTCTCGGTCTATTGATAGGCCGCATTCTGGACAGTCATAAGTTCTGATGTTTAAAGGCATATCCTGTACATGACCACAATTCGTTGATTAAGTCAATGCTCCCTCCCTAAAAAGTTGAAAGCAGTTCAAAAGTGTAAGTATTTAACGAGACATGGTATAAGTTGCTAAGTTCACTTATCCCGATATACTATGTCTGTAAATTTATCTCAAACTTCTGAACCACAGATTTCGGCAAATTTATCTCAAACTTCTGAGCCAAAAATGAACTGTATACCTCGTTCATTTGATGTAAATGCAATAGAAAATTTTTACACCTGCACTATTATTACCAAGAATGGGATGGAAAACGTATTTAATCATTTTTTGCCTAGAGATGGTGATATTTATGTAGCAACTTATCCAAAGTCTGGTACAACTTGGACTATATCAATACTTGAACATTTAGTAAAAAAAGTTTGTGAAAAAGGTATTTCACTAGGCTTTTGTACAGAAATTTTTTGTCCTTGGTTAGATATGGCAGCAAGTACAGAAAACTGGCATTCAATATTTTCAAAGTTTGAGGGGGCGACATCCCCACGATTTTTTAAATCCCATGCTAGTGTAGGTTTAATCAAACAACCAGCAAGAATAATTCAATGTTTAAGACATCCTCTAGATACATTTGTTTCTGCATGGCATCATGTTAGAGGAAAAGAAGTTTTTGACTATAACGGATCTTGGTATCATTTCTTTTCCAAAGTAGCGCTAGAAGGAAAATTTGAGTGCGGTGATTGGTTTGACTATCACGAAGAATTTCTGAAAGCTTCTAAAGAAGGAGAAATTGAGGCATTATTTTTAAGGTATGAAGACATGAAAAAAGATAATGCTATTTCCGCTATACATGAACTTGCTAAGTTTATTGGGGTTGAATCCTATGATGCTGAAGAAATATCTAGAGCTACTAATTTTACAAAGATGAAAGAAAAATCTAATCAGGGACACATTGAGAAAGATGGAAATTTATCTGATGTTTTGGTTTCTCAAGAAGTTGGTGATAAAAATACTCCATCTAAGGCACATATACGCAAAGGAATTATAGGAGATTGGAAAAATTATTTGAGTGATAGTGAGCTGAATTTGTGGCGGAATTATGTACAGATCAAAAAAGAAACCTGTCCCCATGTGATAGATTTCTTTTCTTTAGAGGATTTACTTTGTTAATTTTCTGGAATTTTTGCTCCTCGCAATTATTGCATAAGGGAATAGGTCATAGGGCAGAATAATCAATTTATGAGTCACTATTTACTATTCCCTTTAACCGCTGCTCCAATGAATTTAATAGATTTCATATATCTATTTATACCCAAAAGCAGCGATGCTTGATTTGATTTTTTTTGTAATATATTTACCAATAAAATGAGTATAAGTATACAGAGAAAAATCGGCGTTACTACCTGGATATTTGGTCATAATAAATTAGAAAAAACTGCCAATATTATTTCAGAGATGGGTTTTGATGGAGTGGAATTATATGTA
>NZ_JAAHGB010000131.1:0-8461 GCF_010672695.1 Okeania sp. SIO1H4 | reverse complement strand
CTTAATATTTACTTGATTTCGGCAGCTCTAAAATTTTGTGTAAGTCCCGTAGCGAGCGCTTCGACGTAAAATTATTGATTTACAAGCATTATAGTCTAATTTTACCAGTTAAGTTGTGTAAGTCTCAATAGGAGGTACATTGAAAACCAAACCGGAAAGTAACGCCACTTTATTACCCGCGAGTCGTTATTAAATCAGGGGATAAATCTTCCGGAAACTTTCCTCCCATCGTTTTTTATGTTTGACGAGTTGCAAAATCATCTATTAACGCTGTTTTCAACTTACCTTTTTTATTTGCCTGCCAAAGTTTACCACTACTGACATCCAAACAAGTCAACCAACCGTCATCATAAACTCTGGTATCAATACAAATAGTGTTACCGACATTAAGAGGTTTACCACTTTTTTGACTTGTGTGACCACAAACCATTGTTTTTCCTGAAAAGTGAGGCATGGGGTTATCAAGTTTTTCCCAAAAAAGCTTGTACTCTGACTGCTCATTCAGAGATAGATCGGGAGCAGCATTCGCATGAACAAAAAAATGTTCGTCTGACTCCCACCAGTCTACACAGATATTCTCAAGGAAATACCAATGTTCGTCTGGAATATGTTTTAGTTGAGATTTACCAAATTTTGAATAAGAAGCTAAAGTCTCCTTGCCACCAGAATTATGCCAGCGAACTTCATATTGCGAACAATCACGAGACCTCATCATCATTAATTCATGGTTGCCACGTAAGGCTACAAGTTGCCCAGTTTCATAAAGTGCAATTAATCGATTAATCACTCCTTGAGAATCTGGACCTTTATCTACATAGTCACCAAGAGTAATAATAACATCCTCTAATCGTGGCTTAACTGCTGCAATCAATGTATCAAATGCTCTGGAATGACCGTGAATATCTCCGATGGCTAGAATACGCATATATATTTTTGTTACTTTTTTCGGCCTTGGTGATTTGAGGTATGAAATAAATAATTTAGTAATTTAGGTAAATTAAGAGTCATTCTTTGAATGGCAAAATTAGATGTTCTCTTTACTTAATTTCAGGAAAAGCACTTTTCTTTCTCCTGACTCAATCCTCCTAAGTAATTAAAATTAATATCATACACGCCCTTCAGCAACGCCCTTTTTTCTTTCACTCATGTACTACTACAGGTGTCCCCACTGATGCCCAGTTAAATAACCATTTGGCGTGATTGACTGCTACATTCGTACAACCGTGACTAACTGGGGTACCAAACATATTATGCCAGTAAGCACCATGAATCGCCATTCCCCCATCATAATACATAGTATAAGGAACGTCGGGCACGTCATAATCTGCTCCGGTCATTCTGGCAGTGCGATATTTTGTTTGTACTCTGAAAGTACCTAAGCGAGTAGGAGTTGATGATTTACCTGTGGAAACTACGACTGCATAAACTACTTTATTTCCTTCCCAGGCAATTAATCTTTGGGTTGATAAGTCAATTGAAATCCAACGTTCCGCTGATTGTTGTAATTCTAACATTCTCGTGGCAATTAGATTTTCCCATCCACTAGCTTTGGTTGGTATTGACCAGGATAAAAAAGTTGTAATAGTTAGTGCTGTAGCAGCACATATTTTACCAACTTGATACCATTTTTTAGAACTAACTAAGTTTTTCATGTTTTATACCTAATCAAAACACAATAATGGTGTAATTTAGAAGTAGATTATTTTGATTAATTTTCAGATTCAATTGTTTGCTGAAAGTTCTCTAACTAGGGCCTGAGTTTGTCTCGCGATCGCTTCCCAATTTTGAGCAATTATTAAATCTTTTGGAAATAATTTCCCTGATAAACCTACAGCAATTGCACCTGCTTTGATAAATTCTTTAGCATTTCCTAAGGTGACTCCACCAGTAGGAATTAGAGGAATTTCTCCTAAAGGTCCTTGCAAACTTGTGATATAAGTTGCGCCTCCTACTGCTGAGATAGGATATATTTTAACACAGCTAGCTCCTGCTTGCCAAGCAGTTAATATTTCTGTGGGAGAAAGAGCGCCGGGAATAATCGGAACTGCTGCTATTTTTGCTGTTTGAATCATAGCAGGGTTAGTATGTGGCGTAAAGATAAATTGGCAACCAATTTTTAGTGCTTTTTGTAACTCTTCTATGGTTAATAATGTGCCTGTGCCAATTATACAAGTGGGTAATTCAGAGCGGAGTAAAGTAATTAATTCTGATGCTTTATGACTGTTCCAAGTGATTTCTATTATGCGTATACCACCAGCAGCAACTGCTTTTGCCATTTTCATACCTATCTCGATTTCTGAGGCACGAATAACGGCAATTATTCGATTTTGTTCTAATATTTTTAACCAGTTTTCTTGATTCATATTTTTGTGGAAGGAAGAAGGAATAAAGAAAAATATGTTTTTTATAAGTTTGACTTTAATTATTGTAATATATAGCAGTTTCCTACTCTCTGGAAGTAGATATATTGATGGTGTGAGGGAGTAAGTAGGTAAGATGGGAAGGCCGGAGAGAGAACAAGCAAAAAATATTTACCCGGTCAGTTGTACAACATAAATAAGTGAATATGCTGTCTATTAATATTTTAATTCTTGCTATTCCATAACTTCAATCAAAGTAAAATGATCAAGCAATATATTTACTCTTTAATAATTCTATAAATATAGATAATTTCCAGAATAATTAGGGCTTGCTGATTAAATCTAAAAGCATTGACATATAAAGACTAAATAATTTTTGGAGTCGAATTGCAGTGCAAATTTTTCACCTCTTTATGCTCATGCATGGAGCGTATTTTAGGCGCATAGTTGGGCAGAAAAATCATTCTTACAAAACGCCCGCTCCTACCTCCTATAAATTCCAATTTCTCCTGTCTCCTGTCTCCTGTCTCCTGTCTCCTACCCCTACCACTCATACTTTTTCAGCAAACCCTAATTAATCATTACTTTTTCTTTTAAGAAGGGATTGGCAACAATAATTTTTTTCTTTATTTTTTATTTACAGCGCTTTTCAAATCAATAAACCACATCGTCACAAGCAAAATATGTTAGAGACGTTCCATGGAACATCCCTACTGTGGTCTACCAAAATGAAAACCGCTGTAAATAAAAGGCTTTAAATTTTAATTATTTGGCCAGAGATAAATTAATAATCTAAAAATAGGAAATCATTGAAAAACAGAATAATTAAGAAGACAGGCGATCGCCTTAGTAAACAATAATTGTAAGTATTCAGCTATTAGCAGTCAACTCTCAGCAATAAGACACTCCTTTTCAGGATGGAGTTTAAATGAATATAGATTTTAAGGTCTTTTGTAGTAAGATTTAATTCTAGCTCAATTAATACAGCTTTGAATGCGTAATAAAAGCAATAGCTGATAGCTGACGGCTGAATGCTTACCAATAATTTATCAATCTAAGTAATAGAATAAAAAAGTTTTGAAATAAATCATCATATAAATGATTTTCAACATACATTGTCTACAACAAATAAAGTATTAGAAACAAACTTTAAAAGTGGCGTTGCTTAAATGTAATGATAATTAGACATCTACTCCACCCATAGGCAGTAGGCAGCTTTGCTGTAGGCAGTAGGGGTAAAGAATTGATAATTTCTTTGAGATATAGATATTTATTTTTGATTCTTGGAGATGTCTATTAGCTGAAGGTAAAATTGAAAAACTGATGTTTTGTGCCCAAAGTTAATCTCAAAATCATTACCACTCAGCAACGCCGCTTAATTTGCTAATAATATATATTTGATTTATGATTGGATATAAATTTTTAGATAACTATTACCGAAAAATTGGGTTTAAAGCCTCGCCCATAAGCGGGCGACTTTTTAGTTGTTTTTTTTGAATACATATGTTATATTTTTGTTACTAGTAGCGGACGGGCAGTCCGAGATAAAAAACGGACGCGGAGGCAAGTATAAGACTTGCGTATAGTAAGTTGCAGCCTGTGTTAGCGGAGCTTTGCATCAGCAAAACCTCAACCCACCGAGGAGCTTCGGATCGGTAGGAATCCCCTTGCCTTTAAGCCTGGCAAGATGTCAACAGTCAGTTTATGATAAACAAGGGCTTTGTTGGATGAAAGTAGGGATTCGCTCCGCGATCCGTTCCGGCATCGCAAAAAACTCCCTTGGTTGGAAGTTAACTAGATTTCTACTTTGTAGCTCTGCGGCTTACCCTACGCCAATCATCACGTTGACCATGGAACATTGTATGAATAATATCATGTTCGGTTGAATACTTATAAATAACTGTTGTGAGTCCTCAGGAGTCAGGAGTCAGGAGTCAGGAGGGAAGAAAGGAGGAATACATAGAAAATATTGGAGAAAAGCATTGATAATTTCAGTATTTCTTTGGTACTGTCGGTACCCGGAGTCCTTAAATTTTATTATAACTGACCCGTCCGAACATGATATAACTCCACTGACTGATTGTCAAATTTTCGTCTTCGTAACTTGCCTCCAAAAAGAACTTTGAGCCTGAACATGGTGGTTTCCGACAACGAGGGTCGGTGATCACCACATTCACCCTTCCATTTCTTGCGTCCTACAATTCTAATTCTTCTGAGGTTTTCATCCCTGGGATGAGGTGGACATTTACAGTTGCCATGTTGACCTATTACTGCATTTTTCCTGGGTGGAATAGTTGTCTTTGCTCCTGGTTGCCTAGCTTTCTCATAACACTTATAGTTATCATAGGCTCCGTCTCCTGATACTTGGGCTATTTCCCCATCTACTCCATCTAATAGGTCAGAAAATATTTGGTCATCACTCACATCATTGGTACTCACTACCCCACTCACTATCTCCCCAGTCGCTTAATTTACTCCCAGATGTAGTTTACCCCATGTACGCCGTTTACCACTACCATGAACTCTTGTTTTCCATTCACCTTCTCCATAAACTTTCACCCCTGTAGAGTCTACTACCAGATCAATAGCTTCAGAGCGTTGGTATAACTGGCAGTTGAACATTCAGTTTTTGTCAGCGACGGGATACGGTGCTATGGAAAGGTAGCTGGTAAATCTAAGTCCATCAATTCAAATATAGGTTCCACAAAACATCAGCGTCTGTCGTCCAGCCAGACTAAACCAGGATTGTATAGTCACCATAAATTCAATGGCCGTGTCACTGTAGTTATTAGATGCTCCCCTAGGTCCAGTTTTTTTCTGATTAAGCCACTCCGGAATCACCTCCGGAGTCAGCCAAAAAGTGAAACTCCCTCGCTGTTTTAAGGATGCATCATACTCAGACCAGTTTTTGAGCCGATACAAGGACTTAGATTTACTCATACCTACTGACTGTATTTTGTGTACCATCTTAACTTCTTTATTTTTACCCTAAACATCATCTTTTGTGCAACAAAGCCATAAACAAGTAAAAAAAGCTAATCAATATTGATTTAGTCAAGTAAGCATGACCTAGGAATAACTAATAGCGAGGTAGCTGCTTGCCCAGCATTCCGTAGGAAATGCTTACATAATTTCCTGCTTCCTCACTTAGTTAATAGGATCTGGCGAGTAAACCTCATTATTCCTTTCTCTTCAAACTAACCTTAGCTAGTTAATAAATTCAGATATTCCCAGTCCAATACATCTTGTAATAGAGCTTTATAACCTGCGACATTAGGATGAATGCCATCTGGACAAAGACGTAATCTCCACCAATTTTCGCCCCTACTTAACCATTTTTCAAACACATCTAAATAAGGAATTTTTCGCTTTAAACAAGCCAACCGAGTCGCCTCTTTATATATAAATTGATCCTCGTGACTATAATATAAACAATCTTGAAAAGGCATTTTATCCAAATTAACAGGAACCATTCCCACAAATAGTACAGGACAAAGTTGTTTTGATGTATCCAATAAATTATCTAAAATTGTTTTAAATTTGGAAAAATCAGTATAGTAACGTCCATCTGGTCTTTGGACTCTAGCAGAATCATTTACCCCAACCGAAAGAATAATAATATCTGGTTGACGATTTCTTAATTCTCCACGATGGCGAAACTCATGTTCCAGGCGTTGTTCTACTTGTAAAACACGGTTTCCTCGGACTCCAAGATTATACAGCACATGACCAGGACTGTCTGGCAACATCCACTGCCGTCGTAATCTCTCTACCCATCCACCACCTTCATAATCACCAAAACCATAAACTAAACTGTCTCCCAAAGCAACTATTTTTAGGGGATGATGATGAGTCTGAGAAAAGCGCTTTACAGTCGAAGGAGTAGCTAATAACATAAGCAATAAAAATTGATAATATTAGTATAAATTTATTAATATTGATTGAATTTTAACTAAAAATATTAGCATTGACCACCTAATTTCGAGAACAGAGAACAAAAAATATATATTAGACAGTTAATCATCTTTACTTATTACAGAAAAAATGCTACTGTAATGTAAGTTTTTTACTCCAAATGTGACTCATCGTAGTTGACTAAGAGTCTATTAATATGGTTTAAAGACTTACCAATCTTGAATAGGTTAACAGCAAACAGTTACTCAGGTATATAATGGCTTATTAACAAGTGGCCATCAAAAACTATCACGCGCTTTTCAAAATATATTAGTGGTCTTAAACAAACCTGTTAAAAATGTTAACTGATGACTGAACTCATAAGAGATGACCGATTAAACTATACAGGCTAATAAAATTTATGCACATAGAAAAGCAATCTAGTATTGATTCCGCAGAACTAAGTCGTAGGTCTGAAGAGCTGATTAGAGCTGCATCTAATCGTTATCGTGTTGTGGTACAAGTAGCTAATCGTGCCAAACGCCGTCGTTATGAAGATTTTGATAATATGGATGAACAATTAATGAAACCTGTTATCCGTGCTGTAGTCGAAATGTCCGACGAATTGATGCAGCCAGAAATAATTAGTGATGTAAGTAGTAGCATAGTATAGGTAAATATAATAGTAGTTATTTGATAATAGCCATGAGCAAGAAGCGGTGGCTCAAATATTTCAAGATTATTATTATCACAGTAGTGGTTTGCGCTAGTATCGAAGGGTTATGGACTTCTCTGGCGATTACAGCAAACCCTTCTACTCATTATCAGTTAAAAAAAGTTATAGACCAAGAAAATTTTAAAGACTCAATAAAACTTGTCCAACAGCGAGTTAGAGCTACAGAGGTTTGGCCATTTGTATATGAAAAAATACCAGATTTGCCATTAGAAAATAATTATATATCTCAAGAAACGGGTGAAGTAGATACTGAAGAAACTCTAGTGTCACGTTTAATTCGGTATCATCTATATGTGAAAGGTCGTCCTCCCAATTATCGGTTTGACTGGAAATTAACATTAGCAGATTACCTTGGGGCGAATGATTATCTACAATCATCGGTATATCCAGGAAAGAATACTTTAACTGAAAATCCAATGGAGGGCGATCGTGAAGCTATTCAAAGTTTAACTCGCTCTCAAAGAGAAACTTTAGTTAATAGATTAGTAAATATTTTTAGTGGCGATCCTAACCCTCCATCAATACCAGATGTATATCAGAGAGATAACTCTGGACGTTCAAATCCTAGAGCGCCAATTATTCCCCAACCGGGAGATGCAGATTTGCTGAGGCCATAAAAAATGGGACGAATAGTCAAAAGTGGAGCTGGTTGGCGGTTAGGGTTGAATCCTGAAGCAGAAAGATTTAAGGGTTTAGTTGCTGGTAATGAGTGGTCAATAGAACTAACAGAAGGAGAACTTGAGGATTTTTGCAGATTATTAGACCAGTTAAATAAAGCTATAAACCAGATGGCAGATGAGTTGATGGATGAAGAGAGAATAGTCTGCGAAGCTGAAAGTGATTTGCTCTGGATGCAGGTAGAAGGGTTTCCAGAAAGTTATACTGTTCAGTTCATTTTAAATCAAGGGCGCAGGGCAGAAGGAAAATGGCCTGTACAAGCTGTGCCTGGTTTAGTCCAAGCAGCACAAATGTTGAAAATTTTTTAACTCACATAGCAGAAGGAAGAAGGAAGGGTTCAACAATTAATAATTAATAATTATTAATTATTAGGGCTTTCTGATTAAATCTAAAAGCATTGACATACAAAGATAAGTGCCTTTTTGGGGTCGAAAAAAGTGCAAATTTTTCAGCTCTTCATGCTCAAAAAGTTAGTATTTTAGGCTCATAGTTGGGCATAAAAATCATTCTTACAATTCTTACTCCTACCTCCTTGCTCGTTTCCATATCTCCTGTCTCCTGTCTCCTGTCTCCTGTCTCCTGTCTCCTGTCTCCTGTCTCCTACCCCAGCAAAAAAAACTTTATTCAGCAAACCCTAATTAATAGTTATATCAAATCCGGTAGCATCGGTATAAAAAAATTAAACCTGATAAATTAAGGGATGAATAGTAAGAGTTGGGCGATCGCCATGCCGAGATTGTTAAAGCTAGAACCACACAAAAGTATCGAAGAGTTGGAAAAACTCTACCGACAA
>NZ_JAAHGB010000130.1:0-8548 GCF_010672695.1 Okeania sp. SIO1H4 | reverse complement strand
TCCTGTCTCCTTCTTCAATGCCTTTTTTCAGTGATTAAATTCACTGGAGATAGAGCGGTATTATCCTGTTTGATTAGCGTAATTATTACGCTAACTGTTAGTTACTTTTTGTCCAAAGTCCAATTAGACTCTTTGTATTATTTATAATATCAACATTTTGAGCTTCTTCATTAAGGGCTGAACTCTGACCATGTTGAGTAGACATAACTGCTTGATTAGGTAACAACTACAAGGCATCATAAACTATAAGATCAAATCAAAATGTGACATAAAAATTAATCTTTGGTAATTTTAATCACAAGAATTAATTTCGTTATTAGATAACAAAATACTGATTAAATCTCTCCGTTTTTTTACTTACAATATAGTTAAGTTTAAATGAGTGATTATATAAATTTACAGATATTTAAAAAGTTAATTTTACAGGGGTTTCCTTTGCTATGAGGTACAGTCCAATCTTCTTAGTTTTTTATATCATGTTCCCCTCCGGGGGAGCTACGCTAACGGATAATCAGTGATAAAAAACCTTTTCCCTTCTAACCTTTTCTTTCCTTCTGCCTTATCTCCTCCAAAGTGTAAGTATTCAACCGAACATGATATTACTTCTGACTTAAAATAAGGTGTACCTCATTACATCGGAAAGTGCTGTATGTTAGTAAAGGGAATTAAAAAAGGAAAAACTATCGAGTTATTAGAGGAAGTAAATTTACCCGATAACCAAGAAATTTTAATAGAAATTAAAGAGGTTAATGATTTTTGTTCAGCCTATCAAAAATTTAGGGCAAAAATAGAACAAAAAGGAATTACTTTTGATGATAATACTTTTGAGAACTTACGAGATAAGTCACCAGGGAGAGAGGTTGATTTATGAGTTTAAACTATTTGCTAGATACTAATATAATTTCTGAATCTATACGTCCTTCTTCGTTGACCTGAAATGATTGAGAATTTGAAAGCCTTGTGAAGTCAAGCCTAGAGACAAAAAATGACCCTAAATACTTGCTGGAAGTAAAGAGAGTTGGAGAGCGATCGCTAAATAGATGTTCAATTTTCTGAGTTAATAGTCTGTATAATTAGCGATTTCTAGACAGCAAAAAATAGAACAGTACCAAGACACTGCTATTGAAATTCTCTGTTTCCAAGTTAACTATCCAGTTAACTGGTTTTATTCTTTCCTTTCTTTTTAGATTTTTTCTTCTTACTTTTTGCCCCCTTAGTTTTTGCACGCTGCTGAACTACTTCCGGTGGCGGACCATAATCTCCATTAACAAAATATTTTCGTTCTACTATATGTTCTGGATCTACTTCAATCCACAGACGAGCTCCCCCAGCTTGACTTTTGTTCGGGTTATGAGGCTGATAAACAATTTGGCAAGGTCCGTTAATTTTAAGGGCATGGCAATAATTCTTTTTATCTCCCACTTTCACTGCAACGGCTGGATGAGAAGTTCCATTGTCTCGGTTATAGTCAATAGTCTTTCGCAGAACATGAACAATAGTCTTAGCTTTGCGTTGAAGTTTATTCCAACTACCTTCAGGACCACGACAACCTGGTGTAATCTCTGGCATTCCGCGATGGTTGAGAGGAATTTGCCAAAATCTTTTGACTTTTCGAGCGCCGATAACACGACCTTTATTGAGTAAAAACCTCAATCTACCTGTTGAAATATTTAGTAGAAAAGCTGCTTGTGTAGTACTAACTAATGAGACAGTCATAACTATAACGTTAGGGTTTTAGGTTCTATATAAAAATTATAGAATACTTAGATAAAGTAATCTTGAATTTAGCAGAAAAGTCAATGGTTGGCAAGATAAAGAGAAAAATTATTTGATCTTTCTCTATAATGAAACAGAGACAAAGTGGATTTTTTGATTGCTCTGTAATCTATATTTATCAATAGTATTTCATCAATTTTAACTATAAGTTAAATTAAATAAAGTACCTGTTTTGGCCTGAATATAAGGTAGGCGAAATACTGATAAATTTACTTGCAAAAGCCGACCGCATCTGCCAACTTGGCTCTTCTCGAAACTCGTAAAAATTTTGGTCGCTTATAGATTTAGCTAATTTATAATTAACAAAAATCCCTACGCTCCCTTATTAAGAAAGCGCGGGAATTTTTACCAAGAAAATGGGTCTGAAGCCTCGCCCTTCTAGGGCGACTTTTTATTGGTTTATTGGTGAAAAAGTAGTAAGTATGCTATCATATTATTAGTTTAAACAAAAATTATGAAAGCTAGATTTAAGTATCGTATTTATCCAGCACCGGCACAAAAAGCCAGATTAGCAAAGCTGTTTGGTTGTGTTCGTGTTGTGTGGAATGATAGTCTAGCTTGCTGTCAGGAAAAGTACAGATTAGGAGAAAAGAAACCCACTAATTCTGAGCTACAAAAACTCTTTATTACTCAAGCAAAAAAGACTGAAGACAAAGAATGGTTATCAGAGGTTTCAGTTGTACCATTACAGCAATCATTGAATGATTTAAACCAAGCTTATCAAAACTTTTTTAGTTCGACAAAAGGCCAGATAAAAGGCCAAGCCATAAAACCTCCCAAATTTAAAACCAGGAAATCAAAACAGACTGCCAGGTTTACCTTGAGAGGGTTTAAAGTACACCAAGATAAAGTTTATTTAGCTAAGATTGGAAAGCTTAAAGTAGCCTGGTCAAGAAAACTACCCAGTGAGCCTAGCTCAGTAACAGTAATTAAAGATTCAGCTAATAGATACTTTCTTAGTTTTGTAGTAGAAATACAACCAGAAACCTTACCAAAAACTGATAATTCAGTAGGTATAGATTTAGGAATCAAAACTTTTGCTACATTAAGTAATGGTCAAAAAATTGATGCTCCAAAACCACTAAAGAAACGAATTAATAAATATCGAAAGTTAAGCAAATCATTATCTAAAAAAACTAAAGGATCTAAAAGATATGAAAAAGCTAGGTTGAGAGTGGCTAAATTTTATGCCAAACTGAAAGATACAAGAACAGATTTTCTGCATAAATTATCTACTAAAATAATTAGTGAAAACCAAACAATTGTTTTAGAGGATTTGAACGTTTCTGGTATGGTAAAAAACCGTAAATTATCCAGAGCTATATCTGATTTAGGTTGGAGAACATTCAGAACATTCCTAGAAGGAAAAGCAGAAAAATATGGTCGTGATTTTCAAGTAATTAGTCGTTGGGAACCCACATCTCAAACTTGCTCTAGCTGTGGGTTTAAAGGTGGAAAATTAGACCTTCAGGTGCGAGAATGGGAGTGTCTCAACTGCGGCGCAAAACATGATAGAGATGAGAATGCAGCGATCAATATATTAGTCGCCGGAGGGCATTCGGAGACTAAAAACGGACGTGGAGGCAAGCGTCAGACTAGCGTCAAGGTAGCAGCAGCCTGTGTTAGCGGAGCTTTGCGCCAGCAAAACGTCAACCCACCGAGGAGTTACGGCTCGGTAGGAATCCCCGTGCCTTTAGGCCGGGGAGGATGTCAATATCTCAATTAAAAAACTAACTCAACCCTACCAACTTTGAACTTAATTCCCAAAGCTTAATCGCTTTATCATCATCACTCGCTTCATCAGAAACTTCTTGCACAAAAGACTGACGATCTTTCTTCTGTCGATTTCCCCAACTCCAATACATTCCAGACTCCTTATACTCAGGATCTTTAACTAAAGCAGCAACTCTTTCTCCTGCTAAATCTTGAGAAACATATCCCCCAGTAATATTTTTCTGGAATAGCGGGAAAATTTTCTGGAATAAAGGATAATGATTTCGGAATAGAGGCGTATCTGCCACACATCCAGGATACAGAGAACTAAAAACAATCCCTGTTGACTCGTGATAACGCCGATGTAACTCCCGCATTGTCAAAACATTACAGAGTTTACTATCTTTATAAGCCTTACCAGACTTAAACTTTTTGCCATTAATCATAGAAATAGGAGCTTTGAAACCTGCTTCAAAACCCTGAAGATTTCCCAAATCTGGAGGTGCTGGAATTGGAATCTTTCCTCCCAACTCTTTCGGGTTAGCTGTTACAGTTCCCAAAATCACCAATCTTTTATCCGCAGCAGGAGACTGTTTCAAATCCTCTAACATAATGTTACATAGGAGAAAATGTCCCAGATGATTTGTCGCCACACTCAATTCATACCCATCTGGACTACGCATCGGTTCTTTTAATAGAGGCAAATATACCGCAGCGTTGCAAACCAAAGCTTCTAGAGACCTACCGCTTTCTCTGAAAGTATTAACAAACCGTCGTACACTATCTAGACTAGCCAAATCTAGGTGCATCACAGTGTAGCTATCTTTTGCCATTCCTACTTCTTGGGCAACTTTTTCTGCTTTCGAGAGGTCTCGACAAGCCATCACTACATACCATTGACCTGTTTTTGCTAAAGCTTTGGCAGCGTGTAAACCCACCCCTGACGATGCACCTGTGATTATTACTGTTGATTTATGATTTTGTTCCATTCTCAATGAGATTTTGTAAAATTCAATTGACTAATCTCATGATTTTACAACAGTCTTGACCAAATCAAAAGTCTAGTGTGAATTACTATACCGTTTCACGGAAGTCAAAAGTCAAAAGTCAAAAGTCAAAAGCAGGATTTTATAGAGCTACAAGACTTTGACTATACAGTAATTTCAGGAAATTATTTCACATTTAAAGTTGGAAACTATTTGTGACATCTTTGAAATAGAATAAATTAGACATCTCCTCCAAAACAGGGAACAGGGAACAGGGAACAGGGAACAGGGAACCCACCCCTCGCCCCTCCCCCTCCCAGGAGGGGAGTAATTGATAATTTCTGGATAATAATTGATTTTATTTTTGATTTTTACCAGATGTCTATTTATTTTACAGAATTACCCAAATAAACCCAGTTGCTACTAGGAGAAATTGTGGTTTTAACGATAGATATTTAGGAAAAAATTGAGTTTCTAGGTTCCTGTAAGTAAGTCATATAAAATCAATTCTTAAAAAAATAAAAAGATGTAATTTTAAATACAAATTATCAAATCTAGACTCTGATTATAGCATTAATAGGAATAATTCTCTGATTGTAAACTTTAATCACAAGACTAAAGTGTTTTTACCCTACTGATGATAGTTTTAAGAATGTAAATTAACTGACATAGGATCAAGTTATGGCAATCTTTAAAGATGACCATGAGCACGGACACCAACATATCTACGGTGGTGTCGGACCAGACGGTAGTAAGTGGTTCGGCGAAGGTTTTGAGAGCCAGAAAATTAAGGAAGGAACCTATATCATAAAATTCGAGTGTCCTTTTGATGGTATTCCAGCACCAGTTTGTACTATTACTGGAAATGAGTGGAAGACATTTAATATGTCAGTTGCCATAGTTGAAGTTAATCCAGAGTACTTCATCTGCATTACTTCATCACCTCACCAACCTATTGATTGTGCTTTTACATTTATTGCTTTTGGTGACGCTAAATAAGAGTTTTAACCCTTGCAAAAAATGTTAACAGCATATTAATTAACCTACCTATTCTATAGGTTGATAACTGTTGACTCAAATCCTAGAAAAGTCGGAAAATAGTGTATTCAATGGTTTAACCATTGCTGATATTGTCAGCAAGAAGGAATAAGCTGTTTAAATTTTCTATAGTTGATTTCAAACAGTACAGTAAAATCTAACAGGAGTCAGTAATGGCAATTTTTAAAGATTCAGCGGGAACAGCAACTCAGCACATCTATGGTGTTATTTCTCCAGACGGTAAGATAATTTCTGGTGAAGGCTTCAAATGCCACAAACTTCGCTATGGACTTTATCTAATAGAATTCGACCAGCCTTTTGTAGACACCCCAGCAGCAATTTGTACCATTTATGGAGGTGAATGGCAGACATTTAATCTGTCAGTCGCTGTCGTTGACGTTGCTCCATGGCACTTTGTATGCACTACTTCTTCACCTGACAGATCTGAAGATTGTGGTTTCACCTTTATTGCTTTTGGCAATATCTAAAACTTTGATATTCCCTCCTACCCTACCTATCAACGATACATAAATGGGTGCAAGCATTTTACCACTAGGGAATGAAAAATTTGAAAAATTATGGTGAGCTTTTTAAGATAACAGTAAATAATTGCTGTATTGAAAGCTCTATAACATTAAAATTTAGCCCCAGACTTTTTGTTTGAGGGCTTTTTAGGCTTGGGGGACATCTGTAACCGTTAATCCAATTTAGATCGAAGCTTTACCTGATAAAGTAAGGCAGAAGGATTAGAAAATAATTTAAGACAGTATCTTTATGGTAACCAGATTTGGTATTATATCAAACCCGGTTAAACAGCCATAGAATGGTTAAGTTAGGAGGAGTCAGGAGGAGAAAGAATTACAAAGATAAACGTAGTTATGGCGATTGAAGATTTTTTTTATGTCCAATTAAACGGATTTGATATTATACCGCAAAACAAATTAATATAAACTATTTTTTTAGTTACTGTAAATCTAGCAGGAGTCAATAATGACAATTATCAAAGATTCAGTGGGAAAAGAAATCCAACACATCTATGGTGCTGTTCATCCAGACGGTAACATTATGTTTGGTGAAGGGTTCCGTTCCCGCAGAATTTGGCAAGGAACCTATTTAATAGAGTTCGAGCGTCCTTTTGTTAAACAACCAGCGCCAGTTTGTACCATTCAAGGACCTGAGTGGAAGACATTTAATATGTCAGTTGCCATTGTTGAAGTTATGCCATATCACTTAGTTGTTGTGACTTCATCACCTGACAGACCTGATGATTGTGGCTTCACGTTGATCGCCTTTGGTGAAATTTAACGAACTCAGGAGTCAGAAGTCAGATAGGGGAGCCGTCGGATTGGCGACGTACAGAAGTTTTTTTGGTAACAGGGATTAGAGCAACCCTCTAAAAACATTTTGCTAATCAAGGCGGGGTTGCGCGACCCAATTATTTTGATAAATAAGATTTTTGAGATGGCAGTGAATATAGCGCTAGACTTTATAGTTTGAGGTATTTTTGCCTATTTTACTATATACTTGGGTAAGATTTCAGCTTCTGTTTCTACTCCCTTTGATCAAGATATCAAACCCTGAAACCTGATCTAATACTAAGTAGAAAAGCTTAAAACACAAATAATATAAAACAATGAAACGAAGAAAACTAATTAACCATATTGCAACTGCTGCAAGTGTCGCAACTTTAGCCGCTTGTAGTCAAACTACCACTGAAACTACCTCTACTGATAGCTTGCCCTCTGTAAAATGGAGAATGACCACGAGTTGGCCTCGTTCCTTAGAAACAGTTTTTGGTGGGGCACAAACAGTATGCGATCGCGTCGCAGCTATGACTAATGGCAGATTTACCATTACCCCCTATCAAGCTGGTGAAATAGTCGGAGGTTTAGAGGTTCTGGATGCTGTCCAACAAGGTACAGTACAATGTGGCCATACTGCTAGTTACTATTATGTTGGTAAAAATTCAGCTCTTGCTTTTGGCACTGCTGTCCCCTTTGGCTTAACTGCCCAACAACAGAATGCTTGGTATTATCATGGTGGAGGGTTAGAAATAATGCACAAGCTTTACTCCGACTTTAACATTATTAGTTTTCCTGCTGGTAATAGTGGGACGCAGATGGGAGGCTGGTTTAAACGAGAGATTAACACAGTTAACGATCTAAATGGTTTAAGTATGCGTATCCCTGGTTTTGGTGGGGAAGTAATGAAAAAATTAGGTGTAAATGCTCAAGTATTGCCTGGTGGTGAAATTTATCTAGCTTTGGAGCGAGGCGCTCTTGATGCTGCGGAATGGGTAGGTCCTTATGATGACCAGAAACTAGGTTTAAATAATGCTGCGAAATACTATTATTATCCTGGTTGGTGGGAACCTGGTCCGACTTTTGAGGTGCAAGTTAATCTGGATGAATGGAATAAGTTGCCAAAAGAATATCAGGAAACTTTTAAAAGTGCTGCATATCAAGCAAATATAAGTATGCTCGCCCAATATGATGCTTTAAACGGAGCAGCATTGGCAGAATTGATAGCAGGTGGCACTGAATTACGCCCTTACAGTCAAGAAATTTTACAAGCAGCACAGAAAGCAGCTTTTGAATTTTACGAAGAGAAAGCTAATCAGGATGCAACCTTTAAAGAAGTCTACGAACAGTGGAAAAAGTTCCGAGAACAGATTTATCAATGGAATGCTATTAATGAATTAAGTTTTGCTCAGTTTGCCTTCAATAACTCCCCAAGCTGAATCAGAAGAGAGGGGAGAGGGGGAAGAGAGGGAAGAGGGAGAGGTTGCTGTGACTAAATTTGAGAAGAGCGAGAATGTCCTAACTGCTCTGGTGGTTGCTATCAATAAATAACATATAAGATAATGAAACGTCGAAACCTAATTAGTTATGCTACTGTTGCTGGTACAAGTGCAGTTGCTTTACCTGCATTGAGTCAAACCGAACCCCAACAGATAAAATGGAGAATGGCAACGAGTTGGCCGAAATCTCTGGATACTTTGTTTGGTGGAGCACAGAGGATTTGCGATCGCGTCA